>NZ_JAAQWX010000013.1:0-146075 GCF_012985745.1 Pseudomonas sp. WS 5078
CGAACTCAGCAGTGAAACGATGCATCGCCGATGGTAGTGTGGGGTTTCCCCATGTGAGAGTAGGTCATCGTCAAGATTAAATTCCAGAATCCCTGTCTGCTCACGCAGACAGGGATTTTGTTTTTGTGGCTGAAAAAGAGCGTGCACGCCATCTCTACGCTGGACACTCCTTACCCCGTCCCCGCACGCATTTCAGCGTCTATGCAATTAACAAAGCTCATCCCCTACACACGCTCAAAGGTACGGTTGTTCAGTTAGTGCAACAACGCCATGACGGCCACTTTGCACCTTGCACTGACGTCCCTGCGCAATGGTAAGGTTCGCCTTTGGTTTTTGCCTTCCTCTAAGGATGCCGTCATGCCGGTTGCTACGTCCCTCAATGCGGGTTTTATGGTGGTTCACGGTAACCGTCTTGATGAGCTGCGCAGCTTGGTCGTCAGTTGGATGCGCATGTATCCTTTGGCTCCTTTAGAGAACGAAATTGCTCTTGTCCAAAGCAATGGCATCGCTCAGTGGTTGAAGCTGGCTTTGGCCGAAGATGCACAGGCTGATGATTTGGGCGGCTGCGGCATTGCGGCCGCGATAGATGTTCAACTGCCTGGGACCTTTCTGTGGCAGTTGTATCGACTGGTGCTAGGCAGCGAGGAGATCCCTGCCAAATCGTTGCTCGATAAAGCGCCACTGACCTGGCGACTGATGCGCCTGTTACCCGCACTCATCGACCAACCCCATTTCGAACCTCTGCAGCGTTTTTTGACGCATGACACCGATTTGCGTAAACGCTATCAACTGTCAGAACGCCTGGCAGACCTGTTCGACCAATATCAGGTGTATCGCGCTGACTGGCTGGAAGATTGGGCAGCCGGGCGCCATCAATTACGAAATGCGCGAGGCGAAACGCTGCCCTTGAGCACCGCCAATTGTTGGCAAGCAGAGCTATGGCGCGCCTTGCTACTGGATGTCGGGCAAGAGGGTATGGCTCAAAGCCGTGCCGGTGTTCATCAGCGCTTCATTGAAAAGATACACAGTCTCGAACAAGCGCCACCAGGTCTTCCTGCCAGGGTTATTGTGTTTGGCATTTCTTCACTTCCGGCGCAAGCCCTGGAAGCGCTGGCAGGCCTTGCGCGCTTCAGTCAGGTGTTGCTGTGTGTACATAACCCTTGTCGCCATCATTGGTCTGACATCGTTGCCGACAAAGATCTGCTGCGGCATCAGTACAAACGCCAAGCGCGTAAAGCCGGAATGCCTACCGCGTTGGACGTAGACATCCTGCATCAACACGCCCACCCGCTATTGGCAGCGTGGGGCAAACAGGGCCGCGACTACATCAACCTGCTCGACAGCTTTGATGATCCCAACAGCTACCGATCTGCGTTCCGCGATGGCCGCATCGATCTGTTCAGTGAAGTCGCCCCGCTTAACCTGCTCAACCAATTGCAGGACGACATCCTTGAGCTTCGCCCGTTAAGCGAAACCCGTGAGTGTTGGCCTGCAGTGGATTTGGAAAAAGACCAATCCATCCGTTTCCACATTGCGCACAGTGCTCAGCGAGAAGTTGAAATCCTCCACGATCAACTGCTTGCACGTTTTAGCGAAAACCCTGATCTCCATCCACGTGATGTGATTGTGATGGTCCCGGATGTTGACAGTTACGCCCCTCATATTCGCGCCGTCTTCGGGCAAGTCGATCGCGATGACCGTCGCTTCATCCCGTTCACCCTGGCTGACCAAGGCCAGCGTGGGCGTGATCCGCTGTTGATCGCGGTCGAGCATTTGCTAAAACTGCCGGACAGCCGGTTTCCGGTCAGCGAGATTCTTGACCTGCTTGACGTACCCGCCTTGCGCGCGCGTTTCAACGTACAAGAACGCGATTTGCCCACCTTGCACCGATGGATTGAAGGGGCGGGTATTCGCTGGGGATTGAATGCCGAACAGCGCGCAGGTCTTGGCTTGCCGCCGCACCTTGAACAAAACAGTTGGCGTTTTGGTCTGCGCCGCATGCTGCTGGGGTATGCAGTGGGCAGCGGTGAAGGTTGCGACGGCATTGAACCCTATGACGAAATCGGGGGGCTGGATGCGGTCTTGATTGGCCCGCTGGTGGCCCTGTTGGATGCGCTTGAGATTGCACATCAGGAACTGTCGCAACCGGCTATGCCGCATCAATGGGGCGAACGCCTACAAGCGTTAATGCAGCTGTTTTTCAAGGCCGAAACCGATCACGACGACTACCTGTTGGCCCAGCTTGAAGCGCTGCGCGAAGGCTGGCTGGAGACCTGCGAACTGGTCGGGCTGCAAGATGCGTTACCCCTGACCGTCGTGCGTGAAGCCTGGCTGACCGGACTCGACCAAGGCAAACTTTCTCAGCGCTTCCTGGCCGGGGCAGTCAACTTCTGCACCTTGATGCCAATGCGGGCCATCCCATTCAAACTCGTCTGTTTGTTGGGCATGAACGATGGCGACTACCCGCGCGCGCAACCGCCGCTGGATTTTGACTTGATGGGCAGCGATTACCGCCCGGGAGACCGCTCTCGCCGGGAAGATGACCGGTACCTACTGCTCGAAGCATTACTTTCTGCCCGCGATCAACTCTATATCAGTTGGGTAGGACGCAGTATCCGGGATAACAGTGAGCGTCCCGCGTGCGTGTTGATTGGCCAATTGCGTGATCACCTTGCCAGCGGCTGGAAGCTCCCTGAAGGTGAGGATTTGCTGGCAGCCCTGACCCAGGAGCATCCGCTTCAGCCCTTCAGCACCCGCTATTTTCATCAAGGCGACCCCAAACTGTTCAGCTATGCCCGTGAGTGGCAGCAGCTTCATGAGCCGCAAAGCGAAGTGCCCGAGCCCATCCGATTGTCGGCGCATGTACAAGAAGAACCGATCAATCTGACTCAGATGCAAGACTTTTTGCGTAACCCTGTGCGGCACTTCTTCAGCCAGCGTTTGAAGGTTTTCTTTGAGGCCGCTGAAGTGCCATTGGCTGACGAGGAGCCCTTTGTTCTCGATGCATTGGAACGTTACACCCTAAGTGACAGTTTGCTTGAGGCCGCGCTCGCACAACCAGATCAACTCGAAAAAGCGCTGCACGCTCGCGCAACCCGGTTGCAAGGCAGTGGCTTATTGCCCATGGCCGGATTTGGCGAATCACTGCAGCAAGAGCTGATCGAACCGTTGCCTGACGTGTTGCAGCGTTATCAGCAGCTGTTGAGTTTGTGGCCAACACCTCTTAACAGCGCTGTGCCAGTCAGGTTTGAAGAATATGGCCTGGTGCTTGAAGGCTGGTTGGCCAGCCTGCATCAGCGCAGTGACAACGGCTTACTCTCCATTACGACAATTCCTAATAGTATTGGCGCAGTTAAAACCCGCAAATGGCATCGCTTGACGCGCCCGTGGATTAATCACTTGGTGGCCTGTGCTGCGGGTTTAAAGATGTCTACCGCATTGGTAGCAAGCGATGACACCTTGATGCTTGAGCCCCTTGATGCGAAGCAGGCCGCCGAGATCCTTGGCAACGTGCTGATGGCTTGGCAGGCAGGCATGAGCCGCCCGCTACCGGTCGCGGTTAAAACAGCCTTCGCGTGGCTGGGCCAAAACGATCCTGCCAAAGCCGCAGCCGCCGCCCAAAAAACCTATGAAGGCGACGGCCAGACCAGCGAAGGTGAGCGGCGTGAAAGCGCTGCGCTGGTCCGGCAGTTTCCGGACTACGCAGCCTTGATGGCCGCAGAAGAATTTGAAGAGTGGTGCGATGCGCTTTACCGGCCGTTGTTCGACGCGCCTTGGCGCTCCTTGACCGGCGAGGAGACCCGCTAATGAATGAACTCGACCGCCCTTTGGCACTGGCTTTCCCGTTACGCGGCAGTCAACTGATTGAAGCCAGCGCAGGCACAGGCAAAACTTTCACCATCTCTGCGCTGTACCTGCGTCTGATTCTCGGCCACGGTGCTCAGGAAACCGGCTTTGGCCGAGAACTGCTGCCACCGCAAATCCTCGTGGTCACTTTTACCGATGCGGCGACCAAGGAATTACGCGACCGTATTCGTACGCGTCTTGCTGAAGCAGCGCGCTTCTTTCGCGAAGAAACCGAAGCACCCGATGCACTGGTCGCACAATTGCGCGAAGAGTTCGAACCTGAACAGTGGGCAGGTTGCGCGGGGCGGTTGGACATCGCCGCGCAGTGGATGGATGAAGCGGCCGTATCAACTATTCATAGTTGGTGCCAGCGCATGCTGCGCGAGCACGCGTTTGACAGCGGCAGCCTGTTCACCCAAACCCTTGAGACCGACCACAGCGACTTGCTGGGCGAGGTGCTGCGTGATTATTGGCGACTGTTTTGCTACCCGATGCAGGGCGATCCGCTCAATTGGGTGCGCGCAAATTGGAGCGGTCCGGCAGCCCTGTTGCCACGGGTACGGGCCTTGTTTGGCAATTCGCGGCCCGCAGAAAACCCCGATCAAACGCCATCCGAAATAATTGAGGCGTGCCTGCTCGAGCGGCGTCAGGTGTTAACCGAGTTAAAAGCACCGTGGCTGCAATGGGCCCAAGAATTGCGCGATATTTGCCTGCAGGGTGTGGCCGATAAAACCGTCGACGGTCGGAAAATGCAGGCGCGTTACTTTGAACCCTGGTTCGAGAAACTTTCCGCTTGGGCGTCAGACGTGTCATTGGAGCAACTGGATCTCGGTACAGGGTTCACACGGCTGACCCCTGAAGGGATGGCTGAAGCCTGGAAAAAGGGTGAGCCGCCCCGGCATCCAGCCCTTGAAGCCATGGGCGAGCTCAAGGCTGCTCTGGATGCGTTGCCAAGTCCTGATGCGGCAGTGCTGGAGCATGCAGCGCGTTGGGTGAGCGAGCGTTTTGAAGAAGAAAAGCGCCGACGTGCCGAGATGGGGTTTGATGACATGCTCATTCGCCTCGACACAGCCTTGCAGGCGCAGGGCGGGGAGCGTCTGGCCATCCTGATTCGTGAGCAATTCCCGGTCGCGCTGATTGACGAATTCCAAGACACCGACCCGGTGCAATATCGCATTTTTGAAACCATTTACCGGATCGAGGCCAACAGCCCGGAGACCGGCCTGTTCCTGATCGGTGACCCGAAACAAGCGATCTACGCGTTCCGCGGTGCAGATATTTACACCTATTTACGTGCCCGCCATGCCACGCGCGGGCGCTTGCATACGCTGGGCACCAACTTCCGCTCCAGCCATGCCATGGTCAACGCGGTAAACCATGTTTTCGAGCGAGCGGAACAGCGGGACGCAGGACGTGGGGCATTTCTGTTTCGTGATGGGGATGAAAACCCTGTGCCTTTTGTCTCGGTTAAATCCCAGGGCCGTAAAGAGGTGTTGCTCCAGCAAGGTCAACCCGTCACGGCGATGAACCTGTGGTTGTTGCCATCTGAACAACCTATTTCAGGGGCGGTGTATCGACAGCAAATGGCGGCTGTCTGCGCAGGTCAGATTGTGGAGTTGCTCAATGGAGGGCAACAAGGTCGCTGCGGTTTTGCCAGAGAGGGTGAGGAGCTGCGCGGCGTACTGCCGGCCGACATTGCCATATTGGTGCGCGACGGTAAGGAAGCTCAGGCGGTTCGTGGTGAATTGTCAGCACGAGGGGTACGAAGTGTTTACCTCTCCGACAAGGATTCGGTGTACGCGGCCCAGGAAGCTCATGACATATTGGCATGGCTCAAAGCGTGTGCCGAACCTGACGTCGAACGTCCTCTGCGCGCAGCGCTTGCCTGCATCACTCTGGACTTGCCGCTGATTGAGTTAGAGCGGCTGAATCAGGACGAATTGGCGTGGGAATCACGCGTGATGCAATTCCGTGGTTACCGTGAAATCTGGCGCAAACAAGGGGTGTTGGCCATGCTGCGCCGTTTGCTGCACGACTTCAAATTGCCTCAGGCGTTGATGGCGCGCACAGACGGTGAACGCGTTCTGACCAACCTGCTGCACTTGTCGGAATTGCTTCAGCAAGCCTCGGCAGAACTGGATGGCGAGCAAGCGTTGATCCGGCACCTGAGTGAGCACCTTGCGTTGTCCGGACAGACCGGAGAAGAGCAAATCCTGCGCCTTGAGAGCGATGAACAACTGGTCAAAGTAGTGACCATTCACAAATCCAAGGGTTTGGAATACCCACTGGTGTTCCTGCCTTTTATTTGCTCGACCAAGCCTGTGGATGGCAGCCGTTTGCCCTTACATTTCCACGACGCTGAGGGGCACGCGCACGTCAGCCTCAAACCCACGCCCGAGTTGATCGCCCGGGCCGACGATGAGCGCCTGGCCGAAGACCTGCGCTTGCTCTATGTCGCGTTGACGCGTGCGCGGCATGCTTGCTGGCTCGGCGTAGCCGATCTCAAGCGCGGTAACAACAATCGCTCGGTGTTGCATGCTTCGGCTTTGGGGTATTTGCTCGGTGGCGGCGGGTTACTTACCGAATCACCAGACTTGGAACGTTGGCTGGCGGATCTGCAACACGATTGTGCGGCGATTGACTACGCGCCCGTACCGGCCACCAGCGAAGCGCAGTTTTTCCCGCCACTCAATCAGGCGACGCTGCTTAAACCGCGGATCCCTGCACGCCGCGCATCTGAAAACTGGTGGATTGCGTCCTACAGCGCATTGCGCATTGGTGACAGCCTGAGCCCAGCCGAAGCGCCGGAAAGTGCTTTGGCACAAAAGCTTTCGGATGACGAGCGGCTGGATCCTGACGCTCCGCGTGACGTGTTACTCAGTGGTGGAGATATTCACCGTTTTCCTCGTGGGCCGAATCCGGGGACGTTCTTGCACGGCTTGCTCGAATGGGCTGGCGGTGAGGGTTTTAAGGCCCAGCCTTCAATGGTCGAAGATGCAGTCGCACGCCGTTGCAATCGGCGAGGTTGGGAAGGCTGGATCGATACCCTCGGCGAGTGGCTGGTGCACCTGCAAGATGAACCGTTGCGGCTGAATAATGGTCAGCCGGCTGTCGTCTTGAGCGAGTTGACTCAATATCAGATTGAAATGGAATTCTGGTTCGCCAGTCATAAGGTCGATGTGTTGCAGCTGGATCAATGGGTGCGTCAACACACCCACGGCGGGGCTGCGCGGGCCGCGGCGGAGCCGAGCGTGCTTAACGGGATGTTCAAGGGGTTTATCGACCTGACATTCGAACACGCAGGGCGCTATTACGTGGTCGATTACAAATCCAACTGGCTAGGACCTGACGACTCGGCCTACACCGACTCGGCCATGACCGCCTCCATTCTGGACAACCGCTACGACCTGCAATACGTGCTTTACCTGTTGGCCCTGCACCGCCAACTCAAGGCGCGCTTGGCGGACTACGACTACGACCGGCACATGGGTGGGGCGTTATATCTGTTTTTACGTGGTACACGTTCTCAAAGTCAGGGCGTTTTTTTCACCCGGCCGCCCAGATATCTGATTGAAAGCCTGGACGTGATGTTCCAGGGCAAGGCACCGCCCACTGCGGTTGAACCCGCATGGGAACAGGGAGTGTTGTTATGAGTCGTTCGTTTGCCGACCTGTTGCCGAAGCCATTGACGGCAGAGAGCCTCGCGCTCCTTCAGCCATTAACCCACGCTGAGGATTTATTGCTGCTGCTGGACCGCTGGGTCGAACGGGGCTGGCTGCGGGCGCTGGATAAAGCGTTTGTCGCTTTTCTGCATGAGCGCGCACCGCACGGCGATCCGCTGGTGTTATTGGCCGCTGCATTGACCAGTCATCAACTTGGGCACGGCCACGTCTGTCTGGACCTGTTCGAAACCCTTCAGGCGCCTGACTTCGCGTTGTCCTTGCCGCCCGAGGGGGATGTGCAGACCGGTGCAATGCTGTTGCCTTCGCAGTTGCTTGAGGCGCTGAAGGGCGAAGCCTGGTGCATGGCGTTACAAACCAGCCCACTGGTCGAATACGCAGGATGTGACTCGGCGGATGCTGCCAGCCGACCATTAGTGTTAAGCGAGCACCGCTTGTACTTGCGGCGTTATTGGGCGTATGAGCGACGTATCGACAACGCGTTGCGTCAACGTCTGACCTTGTCCGAAGTTACGCCTGACGACTTGCCTGCGCGCTTAAGTGCTTTATTCGGCAGCCCACAGGCGAATGCGCTGATTGACTGGCAAAAGTTGGCGTGTGCGCTGGCGACCCGAAGCGCGTTCAGCATCGTCACTGGCGGCCCCGGTACCGGCAAAACCACCACCGTTGTACGTTTGTTGGCCCTGCTACAGGCTCCCGCCGTGGAAGCCGGTGCGCCTTTGCGTATCCGCCTCGCCGCACCCACGGGGAAAGCGGCGGCGCGATTGACGGAATCCATCAGCCTGCAGGTCAAATCACTGGAAGTGGATGACGTCCTCCGGCAAAAAATCCCCAGTGATGTGACCACTGTTCACCGACTGCTCGGCAGCCGTCCCGGAACGCGACACTTCCGTCATCACGCGGGCAATCGTCTGCCGCTGGACGTACTGGTGGTCGACGAAGCCTCCATGATTGACCTGGAAATGATGGCCAACGTTCTGGATGCGCTCCCTGACCATGCGCGATTGGTACTGCTAGGCGACAAGGATCAATTGGCCTCGGTAGAGGCGGGTGCTGTGCTCGGGGATTTGTGTCGCGATGCCGAAGCCGGTTGGTACACCCCGCAAACCCGCGCATGGCTGGAGCATGTCAGCGGCGAGAATTTGGCCGGCAGTGGTTTGCAGCAGGACCTGGATGGCTCGCATCCGTTGGCCCAACAAGTGGTAATGCTGCGTCATTCACGGCGGTTCGGTGAGGGCAGCGGAATCGGGCAGCTTTCGCGCTTGGTCAATCAGCAGTGTGCACAGGAGGCCCGTGCGCTTTTGTCTTCAGGCGCTTACGCCGACCTGTCAGCGCTGGCGCTCAAGGGAGAGCAGGACAAGCACTTCGAGCGTCTGGTGCTGGAAGGGCGAGGGAGTGAGGCTAAAGGCTATCGTCATTATCTGGAGGTATTGCGCGACCAACGCCCTGCCTCCGGCGCGCCGCTCGAAGACCCTTGCTGGGCAGCGTGGGCGGGCGACGTTTTGGCTGCTTTTGAGGCGTTTCAAGTGCTCTGCGCGGTACGAAAAGGACCTTGGGGCGTTGAGGGATTGAACGAGCGCATCACCCGCGCGCTATATGCCCGAAAACTGATTGAAAGCGATCAGCACTGGTACGAAGGCCGACCAGTTCTGATGACCCGCAACGACTACGGCCTTGGGTTGATGAACGGGGACATTGGCATCGCCCTGAAACTCCCGGAGCGCGACGGCCACACCGAGCGGCACGTGCTGCGCGTGGCTTTTGCGCGTAACGACGGGCAGGGCGGCATCCGCTTTGTATTGCCCAGTCGTCTGAATGACGTGGAAACGGTGTATGCCATGACTGTGCATAAGTCCCAGGGGTCGGAGTTTTCTCACACGGCGCTGGTGCTCCCGGAGGCGCTCAACCCGGTGTTGACCAAAGAGCTGATTTACACAGGCATCACGCGGGCGAAACACTGGTTCAGCTTGGTCGAGCCACGTGCGGGCGTTTTCGAGGGCGCGGTGTTGCGCAAAGTGAAGCGCCTCAGTGGGTTGATGTTAGGGCTGGGATAACGCAAGCGTGTGCCTTGTATAGACTGACGGCGTGAGTAAAGGGCTGCGGTGGGGCAGTGGGTGAAACGTGACGTGTATCACAGACGCTACATTGCCTGTGCTATCGTTGCGGCATCATTCCTACAAAGTTCACAGAGTATTCCTGCATGGACGTGGCTGCCTCATCTTCAGAGCAGCGTGGCAGAGGGTGGCAATTCTGGCTCCCACTTTGCCTGTTTCTGATGAGCACTCCCTGCTTTGCCCAACCTGAAACGCCGATCAGTCTGGCTGACCAGCGTGCCAAAGCTGTAACACAAGTCGTTCTCGGCATCCTCAGCTATGCGCGCTGGCCCGTTGAGCCAGCCGAGCTGCGCCTGTGCGTGGTCGGCCCGACCGAATACACCGATGACTTGCTCAAGGGCGCGACCCAATCCACGGGGCGGCCTGTGCAGGTCCAGCGCTTGCTGGCGAGTAACCCCGCCATCGTCAGCGACTGCAACGCACTGTATTTGGGAAAACTCACGGACGAGGAGCGCAGCAATCTGTTCCAACGGCTCAATGGCCAGCCGGTGTTGAGCATCAGTGAACGTGATGATCGTTGCACCGTAGGCACCTTGTTCTGTTTGCGCGTGGGCGATGAACAAGTGGCTTTTGAGGTCAACCTCGACTCCGTGGCCCGTAGCGGCGTGCGCATTCACCCCAGTGTGTTGCAATTGTCGCGTCGACGGGCTGCGCAGCCATGAGTGCGCCGAAAAAGACCCAGCACCGTCGCAGCCTGGGCTCGGTGCTGAGCCGTGGGCATTTGGGGCTGGCGCTGGTGGCCGTGACGATGGCCAGCGTGTCGCTGACCATTTTGGGGGTGATTGCGTTAAAGGTTTACGCGGACCACAACTTGCACCTCATCGGCCGCTCCATCAATTACACCGTAGAGGCTGCGGTGGTTTTCGAGGACAGCGCAGCAGCCACCGAAGCGTTGGCGCTGATCGCGTCGACCGAAGCCGTGGCCGACGCCAAGGTGTTTACGGCTGATGGCGAATTACTGGCGCAGTGGCAACGTCCCGAAACTGACCTGCTGTCCAAAGTCGAAATGCTGCTGGCCAACAGCCTGCTGGCGCAACCCGTTACCTTGCCCATCCTGCACCAGGGGCGCGAAGTCGGCACCGTCACCCTCAGCGGCCACGGCGCCAACATGCTGCGCTTCTTGCTCAGCGGCCTGCTCGGTATTCTGGTGTGCACCATCCTCAGCGCCTGGAGTGCGTTGTTTTTGTCGCGACGCTTGCTCAATGGCATTACCGGGCCACTTCGCCAGTTAGCCCATGTCGCCCACGCAGCGCGTCGAGAAAGGGCCTTTGATCAGCGAGTGCCTGAAGCCAGCATTGAGGAACTGAATAATCTGGGCAACGACTTCAATGCTCTGCTCGACGAGCTGGAGTCATGGCAAACCCACCTGAAAAACGAGAATGAAACCCTTGCCCATCAGGCCAGCCACGACTCTTTGACTGACCTGCCCAATCGCGCCTATTTCGAGGCACGTCTGGCGCGCACTGTGCGCAAACTAAAGAAAGTCGACGAAAAAGCGGCCGTGCTGTTCCTCGACAGCGATCGTTTCAAAGGCATCAATGACACCTATGGTCATGCAGCAGGTGATGCCGTGCTGGTCGCCGTCGCCTCACGCATTCGTGCCCAACTGCGTGAAGACGACCTGGTGGCGCGCCTTGGGGGAGATGAATTCGCGATTTTGCTGACCCCGCTGCACACACCTGAAGATGCGCAACGCATTGCTGACAAGATCATTGCCAGCATGCTGGAACCTATCGACCTGCCCGATCAGGTGCGCGTTGTGACCTCGCTCAGTATCGGCATTGCGGTTTACCCCGAACATGGCGCCACCCCGGACTCGCTGCTCAGTGCCGCCGATACGGCGATGTACCGGGCCAAGCGTCTGGACCGGGGCGGACAACACCTTGCGCAAAACGAGCCACTTGCGTCCACCGTCACCCTCAGGAGCTAACACCCCATGCGTGCGTTTACTCAGCGTTACATTCAGTTTTTCGGCTTCGGCCTATTGCTCGCAATGCTGGCGCTGACCGGTTGCCAGACGGCGCCGCAAAAAGGTCTGACCCCGGCGCAAATCGCCGTGCTCAAACAACAGGGCTTTGAACTGACGGAGGAAGGCTGGGCGTTTGGTTTGTCGGGCAAGGTCCTGTTTGGCAGCGACCTTGAAGTGCTCAACGCGCAAAGCCAGGAAATCGTTGAACGTATCGGCAAAGCGCTGCTTGCTGTGGATATTCAGCGCGTGCGGGTAGACGGCCACACGGACGCCTCGGGTCAAGAAGCCTACAACGAACAACTCTCAGTGCGTCGCGCCAACAGTGTGGTCAACGTGCTGGTCCAGGTGGGCATGCGCCCGGAAAATATCCAGGTGCGAGGCCTCGGCAGCCGTGAACCCGTAGCGTCCAATAAAACCCGCGCCGGACGTACTGAAAACCGTCGGGTCGCGATAGTGGTCATCGCGGACTGATCCGATTTCAGGGCGCCACCTGACTCCGAGTTTGTTCGTGATGTCCGCAATCAATTTCTTCAGCGTATTTCGTCAGTCGAGAAACCAAGGGGCATCCAGCACCGGTGGCATTAAGTCAGGGCGAAGCTCCACATTTTCTTTCACGCTCCATTGATTACTCTTTAAATCCCGGCAGTCCTTGAGCCGCGCGCCATTTCTTCACGACGCGTGTCACATCCTCTGCTGATCCGCTGGAGTCAGCTTCAGGATAGTAGATAAGGTCGGTGCCATCTGGATGACCAGTGATCTCGCAGAACTCCTCTAGGAGCACGTCTAATACATCATCCGTTGGTGCTACGTTTTCAGCCAGAATCTTGTGCATGAATGCGATGAATTCGTCTTCGGTAAAGTCGGTGATATCTTTCTTCATTGTCGTGTTATCCGTTCCTGTGGATGTCGATGTGGTGCTTCGGCGTGACGACGTTCAGGTTATCGACATCGTAAACTTTACCGCCCTTGGCTACTTCGTCTGTGTGGTGGAGTTCGAAGGAACTACGTTTTCCTGCACGGTCTCTGTAACCTGCCTTTGGTGCCTTGCCTTGCCTTCTCGCATTCGGTCAACGCTATTGTCTGTGAATTGCTCCACTAATCCAGTACCTGCGACAGCCTTCCAGAGCGCCCGCGTGAAGCTGTCAAAGCTAGCGAAGCTTTTGCCCCGTAGTTGATCGGCAATCTCTGTTGGTATCGGGGCGCCAAGTCCAGAGGTAGCCCCGGCGAGCCAGATACCCGTCACATCTTTCCCCTGTCCTGTAACGGTACCGGGGTCAAGCCGGACATTCATTACGATGTACAGCGGCTGAATGCCAGAGTCTGCCGGGAACACAAGGATGAAGTCTTTGTACTCGGGCGGGTAGATCGGGTTGACGATGATGCTATCCGCTTTCTCAGATGGCGGATAAATCCAGATTTGTGGGGCTTAAGGTGCGCCCTCTAACGCTGGAATACCTAAGGTGTCGGATGGGTCAGGCGGCACCCTCGCGGCTTGGATCGTCACGAAAATCTTCGACAGCTACTACGATGTTTCACTTTTCATTCGATAGGCTCAGAACCTAGAGTTTGTAGCTCGCGATTGAGCGGGCTTTTCTTTTTTCTGTCAGTTCTTGAAGCCCGGTAGACTATTCGCACGGCAATAGTTGCCTACGGTGCGTGTTACACCTTCTGCTGAATCATCCTCGCCATCCTCTGGATAGTACAGTAGGTCGCTTCCTGCCGGATGGGGAACAATCTTGTTGAAGTGATCGACAAGCTCGCCCCTTTCGTCCTCGGTGGTTGCGTCTTCAATCGCCTGAATCAGCGACTTGAATTCCTGTTCGGTGTAGTCAGCCAGTTGGCTCTTCAATTCCATTACTCAACTCCCCTGTGAATGTCGATATGGCGTCTAGGGGTGACGACATTGATGTTGTCGGTATCGTATACCGCACCACCATCCTTGATTAGTTCGATATGGTGCAGCTCGAATGCGATTCGTTTTCCTGCATGTCCAGCCCTCGGGCTGACAGGTGCCAGACCATTTAACATGCCTTTAAGGTTGCGTTCGTTGAATTGCTGACTTAGCTCTGGGTCTTTGGCTACAAGCTCCCAGAAGGTTTTTCGGAAAGTGTCGAAGTCCTTGAATTCCCGTCCCCGCAGTTGGTCTGCGATTTGTGAGGGAACCGGTACACCAAGTCCTACACCAGCACCTGCAAGCCATATTCCTACTACGTCCTGCCCTTGGCCTGTAACAATGCCAGGCTTTCGACGAACGTTCATCACGATGTAAAGCGGCTGCACTCCCGAGTCTGCCGGGAACACAAGGATGAAGTCTTTGTACTCGGGCGGGTAGATCGGGTTGACGATGATGCTATCCGCTTTCTCAGATGGCGGATAAATCCAGATTTGTGGGGCTTGAGGTGCGCCCTCTAACGCTGGAATACCTAAGGTGTTGGACGGGTCAGCGGCGGGTGTCCATATCAGGGTTACGCCATCGCCCAAGTCAGCCACTTGCCGGGAGCCTTGGGCAACGAACTGCACCACGGGAATCATTTCCCAGTCGCGGCGCTTCTGGGTGTTGTACCCGTAACCTTTCAAGGTGCCATCGGCCTGCTGCTCAACGTGCAGGCGAACACGTGTACGTCCCTCTTTAAGCGTCTGGAGCTGTTCTTCGGTATATAGGCTGCTGTCGCCCAAGCTGGATGGCCACAGCAATGCAACAACGCCCGTCAAAGTACCAGCAGCAACACCCATGGTGGTCCCGGACGCCACAGCACCAGCCGTACACAAACCACCACAAGACACACCGCCTGCGGTGCCAGTAGCAACGCCTCCTAAGAGAAGTGTTCCCAGTGACGAGGGTACGGAGCCGCTGATTTTCTTAAGGGGAATGTTTCCTTGTGCATCCGTTTCACGGCCGCCCAGCAAGGCAAACTCGCCATATTGGCTAACCGGATCGGTGGGGATGGCTCCGCCGGGACTGATGTAGTTGATGGTCCCGTATGGCAGCGTGCAACTCTTGGCAAAGACGCATCCGCGTGAGGCCACTTCATCCGGCTTCTTGATCGAACGCCTACGTGCGTCAGCTGCCCGCTCGTTCCGTGCATTCGCCGCCAGTGTTCTGTCCCAAGCTGCCTGTGCGGCCTCTGTCGCCTCGGCATGTCGCCTGTTGCCATCTATCCCATTACATCCCAGGGTATTCGGGAAGATATTCTTAACCGCCATAACATTCCCTGCGCAAATTGACGGTCCGTGTTCGCCGCCTAAGTGCGACAGGACGCTACTTCACAGATGTTTGGCTTGTCCGTAGGAAAATTCTCAAAGTTATAAAAAATCGTCAGCGGATGCTTGAATGGGGAGGCACCCTTGAGTGGGGCGGAATGCAAACGTCGGCGTGTTACAAGTCGTTGGAAGTGGCTTGCTAACCCCCGTTAAATGCTTAATCGGCAAACTTCAACGCCCGCGTTTCCCCGAGCAGCAACGGCGCATTCAGCTCAGTCACCTCACGTATGTAATCCCACAACAGGGTGATCCGCTTCAACTTGCGCAGATCCTCGCGGCAGTACATCCAGAACTGCCGCGTGAGGTTGATCTCTTGCGGCAATACCGGCAGCAGGCGCGGGTCTTGAGCCGCCAAAAAGCACGGCAGGATCGCCATTGATCGACCTTGCTGCGCCGCGACGTATTGCGCGATCACACTGGTGCTGCGCAGGTTGGCGCTGGCCCCCGGCAGGACATTCGCCAGGTACAACAGCTCTGAACTGAACGCCAGGTCGTCGACATAACTGATAAACGGATGCTCTGCTAAGTCCGACGGTCGGCGGATCGGCGGGTGAGCGTCGAGGTAGTCCTGGGTCGCATAGAGTTGCAGCCGGTAGTCGCACAATTTGCAACACACATATGGCCCGTGCTCGGGGCGCTCCAAAGCGATCACGATGTCGGCTTCGCGCTTGGACAGGCTGATGAAGTGCGGCAGCGGCAGGATATCGACCGAAATGGCCGGGTAGGCATCAACAAAATGGCTGAGCTGCGGGGTGATGAAAAAGCTGCCGAAGCCCTCTGTGCAACCCATTCGCACATGCCCCGATAACGCCACGCCCGACCCTGACACTTGCTCGCAGGCCATGTGCAGCGTGCTCTCGATTGACTCCGCGTAGCCCAACAGGCGTTGGCCCTCATTGGTCAGGGTGAAGCCGTTAGTGCGCGACTTTTCAAACAGCAACGTGCCGAGTGCCGTCTCCAGCGAACTGATGCGTCGCGATACCGTGGTGTAGTCCACCGCCAGCCGTTTGGCCGCGCTGCTGGCTTTGCGGGTACGGGCTACCTCAAGAAAAAACTTCAGGTCGTCCCAGTTCAGTGCGCTCAACGATGTGATGTTTTTTTGCATGTTAGACCGGCTTTTATGTGCGTTCTTATTAGAAGAACGCACACCTATACTCCAAAAACAGTCCCGCGACCAACCCGTCGCCACTCCCATAACAATAATTTCGGAGACTTCCATGACGGCTTCTACCCCGTATCAAAACGCCCGCTTGCTGATTGATGGTGAGTGGATCGAGTCGCAGAGCACGGAGTGGCACGACATCGTCAACCCGGCCACCCAGCACGTGCAGGCCAAAGTCCCGTTCGCAACTGCCAATGAAGTCAACGCGGCCATCGAGGCTGCCCAGCGGGCCTTCCAGACCTGGAAACTGACGCCGATCGGTGCGCGCATGCGCATCATGCTCAAGCTGCAAGCGTTGATCCGTGAACACTCCAAACGCATCGCCACCGTGCTCAGTGCCGAGCAGGGCAAAACCATTGCAGACGCCGAGGGCGATATTTTTCGAGGCCTGGAAGTGGTCGAGCACGCGTGCTCCATCGGCACGCTGCAAATGGGCGAATTCGCTGAAAACGTAGCGGGCGGCGTCGACACCTACACCCTGCGTCAACCCATCGGTGTGTGCGCAGGGATCACGCCCTTCAACTTCCCTGCCATGATTCCGCTGTGGATGTTCCCCATGGCCATCGCCTGCGGTAACACCTTCGTTCTGAAGCCTTCGGAACAAGACCCGCTGTCGACCTTGATGCTGGTAGAGCTGGCGCTTGAGGCCGGCGTGCCGCCGGGTGTGCTCAACGTGGTTCACGGTGGCAAGGATGTGGTGGATGCGCTGTGCACCCATGCCGATATCAAAGCGGTGTCGTTTGTCGGCTCAACCGCCGTCGGCACCCACGTTTATGACCTGGCCGGGCGCCATGGCAAGCGCGTGCAATCGATGATGGGCGCCAAGAACCACGCCGTGGTGCTGCCGGACGCCAACCGTCAACAAACCCTGAATGCGCTGGTCGGTGCCAGTTTCGGCGCGGCGGGTCAGCGCTGCATGGCCACGTCAGTGGTGGTGCTGGTGGGCGCGGCCAAACAGTGGCTGCCTGACCTCAAGGCGTTGGCGCAACAACTCAAGGTCAACGCAGGCAGCGAGCCCGGCACCGACGTCGGCCCGGTGATTTCCAAGCGGGCGAAGGAGCGGGTGCTGAGCCTGATTGAAAGCGGCATAAAGGAAGGCGCGACGCTGGAACTTGATGGGCGCAACGTCAGCGTGCCGGGCTTCGAGCAAGGCAACTTTATTGGCCCGACCCTGTTTTCGGGCGTGACCACCGACATGCAGATCTATACCCAGGAAATATTTGGCCCTGTGTTGGTGGTACTGGAGGTCGATACGCTTGACCAGGCCATCGCGCTGGTCAACGCCAACCCCTTCGGCAACGGCACGGGCCTGTTTACCCAAAGCGGGGCAGCCGCACGCAAGTTTCAGAGTGAAATCGACGTCGGTCAGGTGGGCATCAACATCCCGATTCCGGTGCCGGTTCCGTTCTTCAGCTTCACCGGCTCGCGGGGGTCAAAACTGGGCGATCTGGGCCCGTATGGCAAACAAGTCGTGCAGTTCTACACCCAGACCAAGACCGTCACCAGTCGTTGGTTCGACGATGACAGCGTGAATGATGGCGTCAATACCACCATCAATCTTCGTTGAGGACAGCGTCATGAAAATCGCATTTATCGGCTTGGGCAACATGGGCGCGCCAATGGCGCGCAACCTGATCAAGGCCGGGCATTCGTTGAACCTGTTCGACCTGAATAAAGACATCCTCTCGGAACTCGCCGCCCAGGGCGGGCGCATCAGCGCATCGCCCAAAGAGGCGGCGCAGGGTGTGGAACTGGTGATTACCATGTTGCCCGCAGCGGCTCACGTGCGCAGTGTCTGGCTGGGTGAAGAGGGCGTGCTGGCAGGGATTGGCGAAGGTGTACCGGCAGTGGATTGCAGCACCATCGACCCGCAAACCGCGCGTGATGTGGCCGCTGCCGCGGCCAAACAGGGCGTGCACATGGCGGATGCCCCGGTGTCCGGGGGTACGGGTGGCGCGCAGGCTGGCACCCTGACCTTCATGGTCGGTGCACAGAAAGCGCTGTTCGATACCTTGCACCCGGTACTCGCGCAGATGGGGCGCAACATCGTCCATTGCGGGGATGTGGGCACCGGTCAAGTGGCTAAAATCTGCAACAACTTGCTGCTGGGTATTTCCATGGTGGGGGTTAGCGAAGCCATGGCGCTGGGCGCGGCGTTGGGCATCGATACCGAGGTGCTGGCGGGCGTTATCAACAGTTCGACCGGGCGCTGCTGGAGTTCTGAAACCTACAACCCGTGGCCGGGTATCGTGGAAACGGCACCGGCGTCACGCGGCTACACTGGCGGTTTCGGTGCCGAACTGATGCTCAAGGATCTGGGCCTGGCCACCGAAGCCGCGCGGCAGGCGCATCAGCCTGTGGTCCTCGGCGCAGTGGCCCAGCAGCTGTATCAGGCCATGAGTTTGCGCGGCGAGGGCGGCAAGGACTTTTCCGCCATCATCAACAGTTATCGCAAGCCCGAATAGGGTCTTTTCCGGGAGTCCGCGTCGGGCGGACATCCCGGTTTTTTGCGGCCAATAAAAACCCCCGGTCCTCTGCGAGTGCCGGGGGTTTTTGCAGGCGTTGCTCTAGCGCTGCGTGGCCAAAGGCTGGCCGGTGCGCAGGCGTATCCGGTAGAAAGCGTAGATGATCAGCAGCCACACGGGGATGGCATACACCGAAGCACGCACGTCGGGAATCATCCAGATCACCGACACAATCACCACCATGAAGGCCAGGCACACGAGGTTGCTCAATGGCGACCAGAACGCCTTGAACGACGGCACCACGCCTTGCGACGCCATGGCTTTGCGGAATTTGAGGTGCGTGAGGCTGATCAGCGCCCAGTTGATCATTAGCGAGGCAACCACCAGCGCAAACAGCAGCTCCAGCGCCTTGTGCGGCGCCACGTAGTTCACCACCACGCACAGCATGGTCACCAGCGCTGACACGCCAAGCGCCCGTAGCGGCACGCCGTTTTTGGTCAGTTTCATCAGCGCCTTGGGCGCGTCGCCCTGTTCGGCAAGGCCGAAGAGCATGCGGCTGTTGCAGTAAACACCGCTGTTGTAGACCGACAGCGCGGCCGTCAGCACCACAAAGTTAAGAATCTGCGCCGCCGTGTTGCTGCCAATCAGGGCGAAAATCTGCACAAACGGGCTGCCGCTGTAGGCATCCCCAGAAGCGCCCAGTGTGACCAGCAGTTGATCCCACGGGTACAGCGCCAGCAGCACGGTCAAGGCACCAACGTAGAAAATCAGCACGCGATACACCACTTGGTTGATCGCTTTAGGGATGACTTTTTTCGGCTCGCTGGCCTCAGCAGCGGTGATGCCCACCAGTTCCAGTCCGCCGAACGAGAACATGATGAACGCCATCGCCATCAACAACCCGGTGCCGCCGTTGGGGAAGAACCCGCCGTGGCTCCACAGGTTACTGAACGACGCCTGTGGCCCGCCGGTGCCAGTGATCAGCAGGTAACAGCCGAGCACGATCATGCCGATAATCGCCACCACTTTGATAATGGCAAACCAGAACTCCATCTCCCCGAACACTTTCACATTCAGGGTGTTGATCAGGTTGACCAGCACAAAGAACACCACGGCACTGACCCACGTCGGTACCTCGGGCCACCAGAACTGTATGTATTTGCCTACCGCCGTCAGCTCGGCCATACCGACCAGCACGTACAGCACCCAGTAATTCCAGCCCGACAGAAAGCCCGCATAGCCGCCCCAATATTTGTGGGCAAAGTGACTGAACGACCCGGCCACCGGTTCTTCGACGATCATCTCGCCCAACTGGCGCATGATCAGAAAGGCGATGAACCCGGCAATCGCATAGCCCAGGATCATCGACGGCCCCGCAGACTTGAGGACGCCCGCCGAGCCGAGGAACAGCCCCGTGCCAATGGCGCCGCCCAGGGCAATCAGCTGGATGTGGCGGTTTTTCAGGCCGCGCTTGAGTGTGATGGGAGGAGCGTTATGGTCGGCCATCAGGTGCCCTGTTCGTTGTTGTTTTCAGTGTTGGAATCCACGTCAGGCATGGCGTGTACCGGCCATCCGCGCAGTAAAGTCCGCGATATTACTCCCGGGGAAAATTCAGGCATACAGTCATGCGTGCTTCTAGGCTAATTCCTACAGGTTCTATCCCGGCTCCACGTTGCCTAACGCGTCCACCAGTGCCTGTGCATAAGCGGGCAGTTGATCGAACGACCGCGCGCACAGCAGCAGTGTGCGATCAGCCCATGGCTCACTCAGCGTGACGATCCGGAACGTGCGCGGTGCTTGCCACCGCTCAATGGTGGCGCGCGGCACAATGCCCAGTCCCGCGCCACGGGCGACCATGCGCAACACACCGTCAAAGCCTTCTGCGCGCAGCCGGGTGTGCAAGCGAAAGCCGCTGTGCAGCGCTTGTTCTTCCAGATACACCGCCAGCGCGCTGTTGACTGAAAGGCCGACAAAATCATGGTGCAAGGCGTCGTTGAAGCGCGGAGCGGGATGGTCGGCCAGCGCATGGTCAAGCGGGACCACCAACACGAGCGGGTCCTGCCGGAAAGGTCGGGTTTGTAGGTCACTCGTGTCGACGGCATCGGAAATGATCCCGATATCGGCTGCGTCCTGACGCAGTGCGTGGGTAATGCGCAAGCTGGTCAACTCCTGCTGGTCGACACTGATGGCGGGGTGTTGGCGAACAAAGTCGGCCAGCAACTCGGGCAGGTATTCAGTGAGGGCTGCGGTATTGCACAGCAGCCGTACACGACCTTTGAACCCCTGCGCGTACTCGGTCAGATCGTGACGCATGCGCTCGACGTGTTGCAGCAGCGCCCGGGCATGCTGGGCCAACGCCTGACCCGCTGGCGTCGGACTGATACCGCGTCGGCTGCGCTGCAAGCACTCGACCCCCAGCGAAGCCTCCATGGCCCTGATGCGGGCACTGGCGGCGGGCAGCGATAAATGACTCAGGCGAGCGCCCGCTGTGATATTGCCGGCCTGCACGATGTTCAAATACAGGCGCAAATCGATCAGGTCGACAGGCATCGTGGTGTTTTCCTTATGGTGCGCCCGCAGCCTCGGGCGGCGATATTTGGACGGTGTAAGGCGAAACAGCCTCTTGTCAAGCAATAGGCTGACTATGGTAATTGCGCATTTTCTGCCCGTCGGCCGTGCGCCAGCATACGCGCATGAAGACATTAATCGAGTTTTACCAAACCTTGGGCTGGGCCTTGTCACTGCTGGTGATGCTCACGTTTCTGTTGGCAGGCACGGTCAAAGGCATGATCGGCCTGGGCTTGCCTACGGTGGCGATGGGCATGCTCGGGCTGGCTATTGCTCCGGCGCAGGCAGCGGCGCTGTTGATCATCCCATCGATGGTGACCAATGCCTGGCAATTGGCTGTTGGCGGTCAGTTGCGCGCGTTGATCCGGCGGTTATGGCCCATGCAATTGGGGATTTTTTGCGGCACGGGATTCGGCATGTTGTGGCTCGGCATCGACGGCGGCAGCGGGGTGGTGCGCGCGTTGGGGGCAGCGTTATTGCTGTACGCCTTGAGCGGGCTGTTCTTGCCTGCCTTGCAAGTGGCCCCGGCCCGCGAACCGTGGCTCGGCCCGCTGTGTGGCGTGCTCACGGGCGTAATCACGTCAGCAACCGGGGTGTTTGTGATCCCCGCGGTGCCGTACCTGCAGGCCTTGGGTCTTGGCAAACATCAACTGGTTCAGGCCTTGGGATTGTCTTTCAGTGTCTCCACATTGGCCATGGCTGCCGGGCTGTACGGGCGCGGCAGCCTTGGAGGCGACGAACTGAACGCGTCACTGCTGGCGCTGTTGCCTGCCATGCTCGGCATGTGGCTGGGCCAAGCCTTGCGTCAACGCGTCAGCGCCATGCTGTTCAAACGCGTCTTTTTCGTCGGCATGGCCCTGCTGGGGGCACACTTGTTAATCAGCGGTTAGCCGAAGACGGGCTGAGCATGTCGATCAGGCGTACTTCAAAGTCGCGGGCAAGGTAGTCCATGCGGTTGTCGAAAAATTGCTTCATGTGCGGCAGGTTTTCATGCACCGCCAAGTGTTCGCGGGACTGCCAGATTTCATAAAAGATGAACAGGGTCGGGTCCTGCTGGTCGCGCAGCATGTGGTACTCGATGCAGCCGGGCTCCAGACGGCTTGGCGCCACGTAGGAGCGAAACAGCGCTTCGAAGGCGTCAGCTTTTTCGGGTTTGGTGTAGGCGTGAAGAATAAATCCGTGCAATGGGCGCATCTCGTCGACTCCTAAATGGGTGGTTTCGAGAGAATACGGCAACAATGGAATGGCTATTTGTGACTATTGAGCAAATGTAATTTGCCGCGGCACGGGTATTTCCTAAAGGAAGGAATCGTTACTGTGCCGGTCACTTTTAAACCCTTAGCCCAACGCCGCTCCACAGCGCCGAGGGTTTATTCCTGACGAGGCTGATGATGAAAAAAATACTTTTGCTTAACGGTGCCAAAAAATTTGCGCACTCGGACGGTCGTTACAACCTGACCATGCACGACACCGCACTGGCTTTTTTCGACCGTAATGGCTTTGACGTCAACGTCACCCACATCGACGAAGGCTACGACGTGGCCGAAGAAGTGCAGAAGTTTCTGTGGGCCGACGTCATCATTTATCAAATGCCGGGTTGGTGGATGGGCGCGCCGTGGATCGTTAAAAAATACATCGACGAAGTGTTCACCGAAGGCCACGGCAGCCTGTACGCCAGTGATGGTCGCACGCGCTCCGATGCGTCACAGCGCTATGGCAGCGGCGGTCTGATCCACGACAAAAAATACATGTTGTCGCTGACCTGGAACGCGCCGCAGCAAGCGTTTGACGACCCGGCTGATTTCTTTGAAGGCAAAGGCGTCGATGCGGTGTATTTTCCGTTCCACAAAGCCAATCAGTTTTTGGGCATGAGTGGTTTGCCGACATTCCTGTGCGTTGACGTGATGAAGCGTCCGCAGCCTGAAGTGGATGCTGCCCGCTACGAGCAACACCTCACCGACGTGTTTCTTCGGTAACGAGACGCTCGCAGTCACACGCTGCCCGGCAGCGACTACCATGACTGGCTATTCAATGAGGGACGTGTGTGAAAGCCAGATCTGATGAGTTGCAAATCTTTGTGTCAGTGATTGAGTGTGGCTCAATCTCTGCTGCTGCCGAGCACGCCGGGCAGACGCCTTCTGCGGTCAGCCGCACGTTGTCTCGGCTTGAGGCAAAGCTCGAAACCACACTGATCAACCGCACCACGCGGCGCATGGATTTGACCGAGGAGGGCAAGTTTTTCTTCGAGCGCGCCAAGCAGATTCTCGAACAAATGGACGAACTCGAAGAGCGCCTGATCGCGCACCAGCGCACGCCGTCCGGTCGCCTGCGCATCAATGCTGCATCCCCGTTCATGCTGCATGCCATCGTGCCCTACATCCCCGAGTTTAGGGCGCTGTACCCCGACATTCAGCTGGAGCTCAACAGCAACGACCTGATCATTGACCTGCTGGAGCAAAGTACCGATATCGCCATCCGCATCGGCACGCTGGCCGACTCCACGTTGCACGCCCGCTCATTGGGGTGCAGCCCGCTAAATATCCTTGCCAGTCCGGCGTACATCGCCGCACATGGCTTGCCGAACTCGGTCGCAGAGCTGGCCAGTCACAGCCTGATCGGCTTCACCCAAAACGATGGCCTGAACCAATGGCCTCTGCGTTATGCACAGGGGGACCGCTGGCCGATCGAGCCCAGTATCAGCGCATCCAGCGGCGAAACGGTACGGCATCTGGCGTTACAGGGGCAGGGCATTGCGTGTTTGTCGCATTTTATGACTTACGACGACATCGCCACCGGCCGGTTACAGGTGGTGCTGGCTGAATTCAACAGCGGTTATCGTCAGCCAATTCACGCCGTGTACTACCGCAACTCGCAATTGGCACTACGAATTCAGTGTTTTTTGGATTTTATCCAGACCAAACTCGCGAGCTACGCGGCCCCACACTTCCCTCATTAAGCCTTGGTTTTTTCTTTTGTTGTTTGAAAACGTAACTGAAATCAGACAAGGTTCAGCACCGTCATACAAAAATAAAAGGAAGTCCCCATGCGTGTTGTCTGGTTCAAATCCCTGACTTTGGCGGCTGCGATTGCAGCCAGCTCGTCGGCGTTCGCCGTCACTCTGGAAGGGGGCGCAGTGGCTGCCCCGGATCAATATGGCGCTGAAGTTGCTGCGCAAATTCTCAAAAAAGGCGGCAATGCTGTCGATGCTGCCGTCGCTACGGCGTTCACCCTGGCCGTGACCTACCCCGAAGCCGGCAACATCGGCGGGGGCGGCTTCATGACGTTGTTCATCGATGGCAAACCTTACTTTCTCGATTACCGCGAAACAGCTCCCAAAGCTGCCAGCCGCGACATGTACCTGAACGACAAAGGCGAAATCATCGAAAACATGAGCCTGGTGGGTTCACGTGCAGCCGGTGTGCCGGGCACGGTCATGGGCTTGTGGGAGGCGCATCAGCGCTTCGGAAAACTACCGTGGTCGGAGCTGCTGACCCCGGCCGTGGGTTACGCAAAAAATGGTTTCAAGGTTGCGGACAAGCAGTACCAATACCGCGAGGATGCGTTGAAGCTGTTCAACGGCACCACTAACTTCGGGGATTATTTCGGCAGCATGAAGCCGGGTGAGACCTTCAAGCAGCCGGAACTGGCCGCCACCCTTGAACGTATTGCCGATCAAGGCGCCAAAGAGTTCTATCGGGGCGAAACCGCCGATTTGCTGGTTGCCCAAATGCAGCAGGACAAGGGTCTGATCACCAAGGACGACCTGAATGAGTACAAGGTCAACTGGCGTGAGCCGATGCGTGTGGATTTCCGCGGCAATACCCTGTACACCGCGCCATTGCCAAGCTCAGGCGGGATCGCGCTGGCGCAACTGATCGGCATCAAAGAAGAACGGGCAGCGGATTTCAACGGGGTTGAACTGAACTCTGCGCCGTACATCCACCTGCTGGCTGAAATTGAAAAGCGCGTGTTCGCTGACCGCGCCGATTACTTGGGCGACCCGGATTTCGGCAAAATGCCCGTGGCTGAGTTGACTGACCCGGCGTATATCGTCAAACGTGCGAAAGAGGTCAATCCTAAAGCCATTTCGGCGACAGAAAAAGTCAAACCGGGCCTGGAACCGCATCAGACCACGCACTTTTCCATCGTTGATAAAGACGGCAACGCTGTTAGCAATACCTACACGTTGAACTGGGATTACGGCAGCGGGGTTGTCGTCAAAGGTGCGGGTTTCCTGCTCAACGACGAAATGGATGACTTCAGCTCGAAACCGGGCGTGGCCAACTCGTTCGGTGTGGTGGGCGGCAATGCCAATGCGATTGAACCTGGCAAGCGCATGCTGTCGTCGATGAGCCCGACGCTGGTGACCCGGGATGGCGAGGTTACGCTGGTACTGGGTACGCCCGGTGGTTCGAGGATCTTTACCTCGATTTTCCAGGTGCTGAACAACCTGTATGACTACAACCTGCCGCTGGAGAAAGCCGTCGCGGCGCAGCGTGTGCATCACCAATTGCTGCCCAAAGACACCATTTACTTTGATGCCTACGCACCGATTACCGGCAAAGTGGCTGACGAGCTGAAAGCCATGGGCTACACCCTGGAAGATCAGGGTTGGAACATGGGTGACATCCAGGCTATCCGTGTCAATGGCACCCAGCTTGAAACAGCCTCCGACCCGCGTGGCCGTGGTGTTGGCAAAGTCGTGAAGTAACCCCTTGTAGTCGCTGTCGGGGTACGAGGCTGCGAACGCGTGCAACGCGCGTTCACACCCGGAGCGCTGCCTTGCTCCCCCCGTCAGCGGCTACAGTTATCTCAGTGCTCCACAGTTTGTTACCATCTGTTTCTGAAACGCCCTTCTGAATGCCCCGATTTAGGTACTCCATGAAAATCTCCCGTCTGCGCGCCGATGTTCTGGCCGGACTCACGACGTCCTTTGCCTTGCTGCCCGAGTGCATCGCTTTTGCGCTGGTGGCTCACCTCAACCCGTTAATGGGCCTGTAC
The DNA here is from genome assembly GCF_012985745.1 of Pseudomonas sp. WS 5078. Taxonomy (NCBI): domain Bacteria; kingdom Pseudomonadati; phylum Pseudomonadota; class Gammaproteobacteria; order Pseudomonadales; family Pseudomonadaceae; genus Pseudomonas; species Pseudomonas sp. WS 5078. The sequence goes on from NZ_JAAQWX010000013.1 coordinate 26,067, forward strand.
GGCGCGTTCATCATTTGCACGTTGACCGCGCTCTTCGGCGGGCGGCCGGGCATGGTGTCCGGCGCAGCCGGGTCGATGGCGGTGGTGATTATCGCGCTGGTGGTGCAGCACGGCGTGCAGTACTTCCTCGCGACGGTGTTACTGGGCGGCCTGATCATGATGGTGTTCGGACTGCTCAGGCTCGGCAAGCTGGTGCGCATGGTGCCGCACCCGGTGATGCTCGGGTTCGTCAACGGGCTGGCGATCATCATTGCCATGGCCCAGTTGGAGCATTTCAAACGTGACGGCCACTGGCTCACCGGCACGCCGTTGTATGTGATGGCCGGGCTGGTGGCGCTGACGATGCTCGTTGTATACGGCCTGCCGCGCCTGACCAAAGTGGCGCCGCCCGCACTGGTGGCGATTGTGGGTGTGGGGGTGGCGGTGTACGTGCTGGGCTTGCCGACCCGCACGCTAGGTGACATGGCTCATATCGCAGGCGGCTTGCCGAGCTTCAGCCTGCCGCAGATCCCATGGACCTTCGACACGCTGCGCATCATTGCGCCCTACGCCTTTTTGATGGCCATGGTCGGCCTGCTGGAAACGTTGCTCACCCTCAACCTGACGGACGAAATCACCGAAAGCCGTGGCTACCCTGACCGCGAATGCGTGGCACTGGGTGCTGCGAACATGGTGTCCGGCGTGTTCGGCGGTATGGGCGGGTGCGCGATGATTGGCCAGACCGTGGTCAACCTCAGCTCCGGCGGTCGTGGACGACTGTCAGGTGGGGTGGCGGGGGTCATGATTCTGTTGTTCGTGCTGTTTCTGTCGCCGTTTATTGAGCGCATTCCCCTGGCGGCGCTGGTGGGCGTGATGTTTGTGGTGGCGCAACAAACCTTTGCCTGGGCCTCGTTGCGGGTGCTGAACAAAGTGCCGCTCAACGACGTGCTGGTGATCGTTGCCGTGACGGTGATTACGGTGTTCACCGACCTGGCCTTTGCGGTGCTGTGCGGCATCATCATTGCCGCGCTGAACTTCGCCTGGCAGCAAGCGCGCCAGTTGTACGCCGACAGCTCGCTGGAGCGTGATGGCAGCAAACTGTACCGCGTGCATGGCACGTTGTTTTTCGCGTCCACGACCGCGTTTTTGAATCAGTTCGATCCGGCCAACGACCCTGCTGAGGTGACGCTCGATTGCCGCCACCTGAGCTTTGTCGACTACTCGGCCATTGCCGCACTGATCACGCTGCGCGAGCGCTATGCCAAGGCAGGTAAACATCTGCGGGTACTGCACGTGTCCGAGCGCTGCAAAAAACTGCTCAAACGTGCGCGTGTGCACGCGGTGTAATCAGGCAGCGCACCGATCCGGCCATACCTTTTCAAAAGCGTTCCCGACGAGTTCTGCCTGAGCGTGCGCTAAGGGTGGCAGTTCGCCGCCAGGACGTGAGCCTGGGTCAAACCGTCGGCAGAACGCCAGGGGGCGATCTGCCATTGGGCAGCGTTGCGGTAGTTGGAGGCCAGGCACTGGAGTTGCTCCGTGATCGAATGCCCCGGCGGCAAGACGTTGAACTCTGCATCTGCGCCGTGCAGCGCCACCAACTCTTTACTCGCGGCCTGGCTATTAAACATCGCGACGGTCTGACTGCACGCGCTGGGCGTGACGACTAACAACCATTTGCCCTCTTTTAATACCCAACGGGCCGCATCGAAGTAGGTGGGGCAAACCCGTTGATCGGCTTGATTGAATGTGAAGACCGCGTGCTCATTCATGGTGGCCGGGTAGGTGATTTTGATAATGGGGGTGTAGGCGCGCTTATTCTCCACAACCCAATCCAGCTGATCCTGTTGAGCGGCCGCCAGCCCGCTGCCCAGATACGGATCGTCTACGTAAAAGAACGCCATGATCGGCAGCGAATCCGGGTTTTCTGCCCACGTCGATAAGCGCAGCTTGTTGGGTGTTTCAAAGGTGTCGTATTCAAGTTGGTCTGAGTTTTTAAGCAGCAGTGACCTGGCCTTCAGGCTGGCATAAAAGTGTTGCGCCCCCTTTTCTTCAAAGCGACCGCTGACCTCACGGAAGCCGCATTGCTTTCTGAGGGCGCCATCGGTTTTCAAATGGTCGTCTACCCAGTCTTCAGCCGTATGAATGTTCAGTGCTTCACAAGACGTTTCGACGGCCGACGTATCGAATTGATCCCCGCACCCTTTATCGTCCCGTTTGTGTGTCCCCGCATCGAGAGGGAAAGAGCACAGTACTTGGGGCGCTTTTTTAATGGGCGGGTGGGCATGGCCATAAGGATAAAGCACAAAACCATTGAGCTTATTGGCGTCGGGGTTATTGAACCGGGTGTCGGCGCGCAAGTAGATGAAGGAGATGCCCCCGCTTGAAGTTGAGGCGCGCCCCGGATTCCATGCGTAATGCCCTGGACGGCTTCGCGTGTTCTTTATCATCAGGCCCGAACAGTAATAGGCCGGCCGTTGCCCATCAGCACAAGACTCAACAGTGGACAGGTAGTAACGGGTCATCTCGGCGGCGATGTCATCTCCTGGTTCAGCCAGTGCGTTAAACGTGATGCAGGCCAGGGCCGTCAAATAAACCAGGCGGGTTAGCGTGCCATTGACCCATGTTGTTTTTATTAGCCGTTTTATCGGGGGGCATCCGTCCGAGATGATCATTGTCGTCATTCAATGCTCTAACGGTTGAGTGGGCTGCTCCTTTATTAAGTGATTTCACTCGGTATTTATACTGTCAGAAATGACAGGTCGCCCCAGTGCGACGTCGACTCCGGGCGCTGAAGCGGGGTTGGCGTTGACCCTGTTTGAAAACAAAAAGCCCTTCATTTAGAAGGGCTCAGGGTCATGTCATGGAGGCTGTTTCAGATTTTGAAGTGGCTCACCATCATTTGCAGCTGGTTGCCCAAACGGGCCAGTTCGACGCTGGACTTGGCCGTTTCATCGCTCGCGGCGGCGGTTTGTTCCGACACGTCACGCACGTTGATGATGCTGCGGCTGATTTCTTCTGCCACGGCGCTCTGTTGTTCCGCCGCAGCGGCGATTTGCTGGTTCATCGACTGGATGTTGGACACGGTACGCGTGATGCCTTGCAGTGACGTGCCGGCCTGGCGGGTCAGGGTGACGCTGCTGTCGGTCAGGCTGCGGCTGCTGTTCATCACGCTGGCCACGTGTTGGGTGCCGCTTTGCAGGGCAGCGACCAACGTTTGGATTTCTTCGGTGGACTTTTGCGTACGCTGGGCCAGCCCACGGACTTCATCCGCTACGACGGCAAACCCGCGACCGGCTTCACCGGCACGTGCGGCTTCAATGGCGGCGTTGAGGGCCAGCAGGTTGGTTTGTTCGGCCACCGCTTTAATCACGTCCATCACGCTGCCGATCTTGTCGCTTTCCTGTTGCAACACGGCCATGGCTTCGGTCGAGCGCCCGACTTCAACGGCCAGACGCTCGATCTGGTCGATGGCCTGATTGACCACCTGATCGCCTTCGCGGGCTTCAGTGTCGGCAGCCGCCGCAGCTTGCGAAGCATCTTCAGCGTTGCGTGCAACTTCCTGCACCGTGGCAGTCATTTCGTGCATGGCAGTGGCCACTTGATCGGTCTCGATCTTTTGGCTGTTGACCCCGGCACTGGTCTGTTCGGTGACGGCCGACAGCTCTTCGGCTGCGCTGGCAATCTGCGTTACGCCATCGCGGATGCCGCCGATCAGCTCGCGCAATGTGGTGCCCATGCGCGCAATGCCCTGTTGCAATACACCCAGGTCATCGCGACGGGTCACACGCAGGTTTTGGCTCAAATCGCCCCCGGCAATGCGCTCGACAACGTCCAGGGTTTCGCGCAGTGGGCGGGTGATCTGACGGGTAATGACCACGGCAGCCAATATCCCGAACAACAGCACCAGCAGCGTGCTGATCAATTGAATGGTGTTGGCGCTCTCGCTTTCACTGTCGCGACGCTCCAGCTGGATTTTGTACAGCTCATCACTGCGGCTGAGGATGCCCGACCCGTAGTCGGTCATTTCCTTGCGCATGTTAGCGATGGTTTTGTCAGTGTCGGCGTACACCTGCAAGGCGTGCTGATAGTGCGCCAAGGCATCGTCAAGGGTGCGAAGGGTTTCAGGAGCGCTGGCGACAAAATAGGTGTTGAGCGCGGTCAGGCTGGCAATGGCGTCGTTGAGTTGCTGGCGTGCGGCCTGTTCGTTGGCTGTGGTCTGGGAAGCAATGTAGGCGCGGACTTGATAACGGGCGATCAGGAATTTTTCGCGAACGGTGGACAGCGTGTCCAGTTGCTCAAAGCGGTCCTGTTCACTGGCGCTGCTCTGCATGACGCGGCTTTTCAACAGGTCCATCGCGTCGCGAGCGACTTTCGAGTACGTGTCCATGTCATCGCGAGACACCGCCGATTCCACATACGCTTTGCGCATGGTGACCAGAGCCGACTGGTAGCGCTTGATGATCTCGTGCTGTTCATTGAGCAGCTTGAGGTTTTCCGGGCTTTTGAATGTGGCAATCAGGTTTTTCTGCTGCACCACAAAGGCCTCCAGATTGGACTGAACGTTTTGCGCCGCAGTTTCGTCGCCATCGGTGAGCATGTACTGCAAGCGTGCAACACGCAGGTTGGTCAGCGATGTGTTGAGGCGGGTGATGTCGCTCATCCAGTTACTGCGATCGATCAGCTTGTCCAGGCTGAGCCAGTCGCTGATGGCCATTAATAACGTAAGGGTCAACACCAGGCCAAAGCCCAGTGCGAGTTTCATATTGACGCTGATATTGCTCAGCCAGCTGTTCATGCGTTCCTCCAGGAACCGTTCGCTTCTTGATCGAGATTTCGCTGGAGAGTCTTTTTGTTCTGGCCCAGCAGAAGGTGTATTGGGCTGTATCGGCGGCTTGGCTCAGAGCTGAAACGTTTTTTAAACAGATCGATAAACGGTCAGAAGCCCTTTAAACAGTGGGGGAAAGGCTGTGCGCTCACGTTTTTTTTCACATCCGTTTCACCGATCCCCAACGTGCCTGTTTTTAGACTTCTGTTCAGTCGGCTGATGGCCTGAGCGTGCAAGGATCTGCCTTGTATCGACGGCTTATCGGCCTGTTTCACTTAATAAGTCCTACAGGGGTAGTGCTATTTTGACGCCAAGTCTCGGCCTTACCGACGTTAAAGGTTTAACGCTGCGCAGTGCGTTCGCGCGTTACCGCAATGTTGTAGTGGTGCTGGCCGCCAGCGTGTTGGCGTTAGCCCTCACGGTTCAGTTACTGGCGCCCGCGTCGGCGCCGAATCTGGCCCAGACACGCCATTTTGATCGCGTGCAGGCGCTGACCCGCAGTTGGGCTCAAGGCGACGTGATTGCGCTGGTGCGTCATGTCGAGCGCTGCGACCGGTCCATTGCGCCGTGCCTGGGACCGGTCGATGGGGTGACCGTACGTGCCACTGATACCGCCCGCCAACTGGGTGCCGACTTCCTGAAAATGGGCCTGCAGAACGTCGACATCTACAGCAGCCCGCTGACACGAACCCGGCAGACGGCCGGTTTAATGTTCGAGCGCCCGGTGCAGGCTCAGGACTGGTTATTTAACTGCCGTGGCACGCTGTTGAGTGACGCCCTCAAACACAAAGTGCCGGGGCGCAATCTGGTGCTGGTCACCCACAGCGAATGCATGGACCAACTGGAGCAGTCGCTGCACGTGGCCACCGACACTGCGTTTGGTTACGGCGCGTCGCTGTTTATTGATGTTCCTTCACCAGACGCACAGCCAACGATGCTGGGTTATATCGAAACCGCTGACTGGGACCGTGTCCTGCCGATGGTCGTGGCAGGGCTGCACCGCGGGCTTGAAACCTCGAACTTCTAAGGGGTTCAAGGTTCACTCAATACGCACAATGATCGGGCCGGATTTGACGAAGCGTCTGATGCGCCATTGCGCACCGGGCTGATGAGTTGGGTGTATTCCTCGATCATGCGGTGAATCGCTTCGGGTGGTTCGCACGCGCGAAATTCCATGCTGATTTGCATTTCATCGGTTTTGCGGGTGTGAACATCGTTTTTGTCCCCGCCAAACGTGACGAAGAACTGCGCGCAATCCAGTTCGCCGTTTTCCAGTGCATGGCTGGCCTTTTGCTGCTCGGTGGCGTGCATGCGCACCGACAGATCAACCTTCATCGCCTCGAGCGCCAAACCGCGCGGTGCCACTAGCGTCACCAGCGGCACGCGCATGGTGTGCTGTTCATCCAGCGCCACCTCTACCATCTTGGCTTTCATCGGGGTTCCCAGATCATCAATGTCGTAGTCGAAAAACTGGTCGAACAGTTTGATGTATTGCTGCGCCACCAGGTTTTGCGTCGCAGCGGCGGCTTGCTGCAAACCGCGGGTAATGCTGCTCAAGTCGCAGGCCGCCATGGGTTGCTTACGTCGGTCAGGCAAGGCCAGCGGGTCTTTGTGGCGATTGAAAAGCGCCATATTTCACACTCCTTGGCGTGAGATAAGCGACCCCGTTGCCAGGAACGGGGTCACGTGGGCTGGGTTAGGTCGGGTCTGTTGCGGCGGCTCCCGGCGCTGGCAGCACGCCAGCGGTCGGCAGGGCATCCAGATGTTGCGCAGTCGCATTCGGCATGACGATGGGCTTGGTGGCAGCATCGGTGAGGAAGTCGATCACGCGCATCAGCGCTTCAGGCGGGTCCTGACGTACCACCTTGGTACTGATCGCATAACGCGCCCGGGTGTCGGTTTTGCGGGTTTGTGACGCTTTGTGGCTGGCTGAGCCCTTGATCGAGACATTGAATGGCCCCCAGCCCATCGAGGCGGCAAAGCTGCCTTCGGCACTGGTTTCGCGAGCGCTTTCGGCTTGTTGGCTGATGGTCAGCTCGAAATCGATGTTGCCTTCTTCAATGGTGATGTTCGGGTGACTGATCGCCGCCAACAGCGGGATGCGCATCTGCTTGGTGACGGTTCCCTTGTAGACGCCCTGGTCGTCCACCAGTGTTTCGTCGTAATCAAACTGTACCGAAACGGCTTTGCCATCCTGAATGCACACGCCCATGAGGAAGTCGGCATACGACTTGCTGGCCTGCACCTGAGCCTGAATCATGGCCTGCAGCGGGCCGGCAATCATGCGGTCCAGCGGCAATGCGTTGATCACTGAGCCAATAAGGCCTGAATCGATGTGTGACATGGTCAATCTCCGTATTGAGTTGCGCGAGGGTGCGCACTGTCACTTTATGGGCTCGCCCTGGAGCCATTCAGCAGGAACCGATTACCTTGTAGTGGGGCTTTCAAGGCGCCGGATATTGCCGATCTGGCGCAGGCTCAAACCGTATTTGTCCGCCAGCCTGCTGCGCGACAGGCCTTGGCAGGTTTCCTGCTGGATATGCTGATTACGGATCTGGCGGCAAAAGTGATCGGCCTTGGGGATTTCCAGCGCCAGCCCGGCAAAACGCTTGATCAGGGCGCCCAGCGCATCGGGCGGCAAAATCTGCGACAGCGACGTACGTTCGGCGTGTTTGGGGATGTACTTGGGCCTTCCGCCAAACGCGCAGGTCAGTGTGTAAGCATGCTCCAGCCCCACGCAGTCGATGAGCGCTTGCAACGAGTGGGGCAGTTGGCGAATGTTGACCAGGTTGAGGTCGTTGACGTCCATTGTTCGGTCCTTGGAATCTTAAGTGTCCATTTGGATACTAAGGACGCGTGCCACCCCCTTATAAGTAGGAAATACACCCCTTGCAGATAGGAATTATTACCAAGTGACATCGGGTGTCACCTGGGTGGTGCACTGCGTTTTCCCCTAGGGTTCAAGGAAAACGTCATGTCCGGATTCGCCATCGATTTCTCGTTTATTGCCCGCCTGGAAGGCGCGTGCGTCACCCAGGGCTATGTGCCAGACGTTATCCACAGCCGCAGCGGGGTGACCCTGGCCACCGGTTTTGATTTGGGCCAGCGTCAGGCAAGCGATTTGGCGGCACTAGGGTTGTCATGTGAGCTGCAACAGTTGCTTACACCTTATGTGGGCGTGAAGGGCGCTGCAGCCGTTGAGGTCTTGCGAAAACAGCCGTTGCAGATCAGTGCCGTGCAAGCGCAGCAGCTGGATCAAGCGTTCAAGCAACCATTTATTGCAACGCTGGCGCGTGATTACCTAGCCGCCAGCGGGGTGGATTTCACTGCGTTGCCCGGCGCCATGCAAACCGTGATTGCCTCGGTGGCTTTCCAGTACGGGAATCTGGCGCGTCGCACCCCCCACTTTTGGCAGCAAGTCGTCCATGGGGACTGGCCGGGCGCTTGGGCCACGTTGAACCGGTTCGGTGATCGCTATCCCTCGCGGCGCCAGCGCGAAGCGGCGTTACTCAAGGCCGCGCTGGCGTGAGGCGGGAGCCTTACGAGTCTTTGAGCACACGGTCCCAATTCTGGTCAGCAGGCCAAGATTGGTCTAACAGTTCACGGGCGACGAAGTTTTCAATATCGCTGGCGCTGAGCGTCGTCTCGTCCAGCCAGGGCCATGTAGCGTCGGCATCGCGAAAGTTGAGGTGGTTGTTGAGTTGCTCGCAGGCCAGAGCCAGCACGTGCAGCAGGTTCAGGTGGCTGGCGATGTAAGGTTTTCGCTCGGCGGGGGCTTTGTCCAGCAAGGATGAAACATCGCTCGCTTCGTCGCTGTACAAAGCGTCACTGCGCAGGCTCCAGAAGATTTTGCCGTCATCCGACGCATTTTCATTGGCGTGGGCGGGGTCGCCACTGACCTCAATCGAGAGCTGCACTTGATCTTGTTTCTCGAGCTGCTTGATCAAATAGTCGGCAAGCCCGGATTGACTCAAATAGGCCGTGGCCGTGTTAAAGGCCAACTGCGCGTTATACGCGCTCAGGGTTTTACTGGTGACGTTAATGGTCATGTCAGGCTCCTTGACGGGTTAAATACAGCGTCAGTTGAGCGTAGCCAATTGGCCGCGAACGGCCACGCCAAGTCAGGATCTATTGCTGTGGATCATTGTCGCGGCGGACTCAATACACGCAGCGCTGCGGGTTGGCCGGGCGCTGCACGTACTGCACCCGCTGCGCCGCTCGTCAGCGGCGACAGAGGAAAAGCCTGTTGGCTTAGAACCAGGGCTTGCGACCGACCACGTAGGTCTGTTCGAAGTCTTCGTCGGTCTTGGTCAGGTAGATGATGAATTCAATGAAGGCGATCAGGCCGATAATCATCGAAGGAACACCCAACAGGATGAAGCCGAACAGGAACACCAGCAGCATGATGATGCCCTGGGCGTTGTAGCCCAGATAGAACTTGTGCGCGCCAAATGCACCCAGGAAAAACGCCAGCAGGGCTGCCGGGATTTTCTTCGAGTTGCCCGACGCGGCAGGGCCATCCAGGAAGATTGCTTCGGCGTTGTTGGCATTGGCGGAAAAATCCACACTGCTGCCAGCCTTTGGCAGTACCGCGCTTTTCCACTGATCTACGCTGAACGCGTAACGGTTGCCGTCATCCGCGGAGATGGTGCCGGTGCGACTTGCCGAGTTGAACTCAAGAACCTTGCCTTTCATGTACTGCTCCTTGTTTTCCCCTCTCTATACGAGGGGTAGATAGATGAGTTGCTGCTAAGTCTGTTCCGGGCAAACGACGCATTTAAACCTGAACAGGTTTAATGCCAATCGACGACCGCATATGAGCCGGTCAGAGCCAATTAATGCCGAATGTTTCAAAAAAGGGCGGTAATTGGAGCATGCGCGGTAGTGGCATTTCAATAGCACTGTTCAGTTGCGTTCAAATTGAAGTGAGCTGGCGTAGAATTCCGCGCTTAGTGTCTCTTTCCTCCCTGTGTACTTAAGGATGTCCATGATCTGGTTTCTTGAAGGGCAATCCAGCCAGCGCGACGTCATTGCGGGCGCCCGTGCGGCGCTGCCCGAACGTGTTCAAATTCTGGCCTCGCACCGCCAAAGCCGTCCCGAGATTACCGGGCTGGCGGACGTGGCCTTGCGCGAGCCACAAGACAATGAGGCGCGCGTTGCCTGGGTGATCGAAAGCGCGTGCGCCCATGGCATCAAGGTGGTGCTGGCCGGGCGGGTGGGGCACGTATATGAAGCGCATCGCGCCGATTTTGAGCGCGCCGGTTTGGAATTGGTGACGGGCGCACTGAGCCTCGACACCTTCGAACGGGTGGACGACAAGTCGGTGTTCACCCGCGATGCATCGGCGGCCGGATTGGCCTGTATCCCCGCAATCACCGTGCACACGCAAGCCGAGCTGGAGCGCGCCTACGACGAGTTGTCCCGTGAAGGGCCGGTGTGTGTGAAGCCCACGCGCGGTATTTATGGCCAAGGGTTCTGGCGCGTGTCGGAAGAAGTCGACCCGTTTCGAAGCTTCGCCAACGCCGATTCTCACGAAGTGAACCTGAGTGTCTTCGCGCAAGCGTATGGCCAGTCCGGGCAGCCCAAGCCGCTACTGGTGATGCCTTACATGCCGGGCAGTGAGTGTTCGGTGGACATGGTGTGCGAAGCGGGCAAAGCCGTGGCGTTCGTCGGGCGGCGCAAGCAAGGCCTGATGCAATCGTTCGAGCGCGACAGTGCCGCGGTACAACTGGCGGTCAGGGCGGCTGAGCATTTCGGCTGCGATGGCATCGTCAATGTGCAAACCCGTGATGACGCCAATGGCCAACCGCATTTGCTGGAGATCAATCTGCGCTATTCGGGCGGCATCGGTTACACCCGAGAAACCGGCGTCAACCTGCCAGGCATTTTCGCTACCCGACGTCTGAATCTGCCGCAACCATTGGGCGTATGGCGTGACGATGTGCAGGTCAAGGCCATTACGGTGGCCGTTTCGGTTCGTGGGGAAGAGCTGTTAAGGTGAGCGCCTCTCATTAAGCGTACTGGCACAGGGGAATCAAGGAAGATGAAATTGATGCCGGGAGGCAACGCGCCTCTGCAGTCAGTGCGCAGTGAATTGACCCTTCTAAGCGCGCGGGCCGGTGCGTTGGGTGATTACGCCGGTCTGGCCTTGCTGGCGCTGGATGACCAGCGTCGTCTGGTGGGCGAACCTGCGCTGCTGCATCAACCGCAGCCCTGGGTGCACTGGCACGACACCTGTGGGCTGGCCCGGTTTGGTTTGGCGCTGGATCAACTGCCCGCCACGTGCACGCGCGTGCTGCTGGTGTTGTATGTGTACGGCGCACTGGGGCCACTGCGTGAGCTGGGTTCATTTGAGCTTAAAGCCGAGGATCAGATCGAGCATGGTCTGTCGCTGGCTGACTACGGCGACAGTGCGATGGTGATTGCCGAGGTGTACCGGCGTCAGGATCAATGGAAGCTTCGCGCGTTGGCTGAAGCATCGGCTTACGGTTTGAGCGCGTTTGCCCGACGCCTGGGCATTGATCTGGATGATCGCCACCCCCAGCGGGTCAGCGCCGATACCCACGACAGTGAGGCGCGGCATAGCGCTACCGGCACCGGATTTGCGGTCAGCGCGCAGCATATTCTGACGTGCGCCCACGTGATTGAAGGCCTGAACCATTTGTCCATCGACTCGTTCGAGGGCCGTTTTCAGGCAGAAGCCGTGGTGGTGGATCGCAAGAATGATCTGGCGCTGCTGCGGGTCAGTGGTGCGCCGCCTTTCAGCCCGGTGACTTTTCGGGATGGCATCGGCTGCGAGCTGGGTGAAAGCGTCGTCACATTGGGCTTTCCGTTGGCCGGGCTGGCGGGCGGCGGGGTGCAAGTCTCCCAAGGTGTGGTATCAGGGCTGTTCGGTCTGCGCGATGATGCCAGCCTGATGCAGTTCACCGCACCGATTCAGCCTGGCTCCAGCGGCAGCCCGGTGTTTGACCAGTATGGCCTGGTGGGCGGGTTGGTCACCTCCAGCATGGCAGATGCGCAGAACATGAACTTTGCCGTGAAAACGGCGCTGGTACTGGCGTTTCTCGAAGCCGCCCGCGTGCCCGCACAGCGCGGCCGCAGTGAGCGCTCGTTGAGCACACCCGAGCTGGTCCGTGCTGCGCAATCGGGTTTATGGCGGATAGACGCCAGCCATCTCCAGTAACGATTTCGCGCTTGTCATAACCCGTTGACTGGCGAATCGTCTCTCACTTTTTTGTATTTCCAGGTAATTAATTTCAATGAACAGCGGTAACTCCCCGACCGGCTTCAAGGTTTTGCACGCACACTTGAAGCGCGGTCGCCTGGAGGTGGAGGTCAATACATCGACCTTTGACCCACAGGCCCTTTTCAATTTCGCAGAACGTCGTAATCCCAAGCGCGCCTTTTTGTTTGTCTCGCGCGTGCTCGGACGGCATATACCGGCGCGCCCTTCATTGATGGCTGACAGTTTCAACGCCCTTGCGGCCAAAATTCCTGCGGACTTGCCCGGCCCCGTGCTGGTCATCGGAATGGCTGAAACCGCTGTCGGTCTAGGCGCCGGTGTACATCGTGCCTTGAGCCAGACCCGCGATGACACCGTCTACCTGGTCAGTACCCGTCACCCCACTGGCGGTGAGCTGTTTGCCCGTTTTGAAGAAGAACACAGCCACGCCAGTTCGCATCTACTGCACATGCCTCAGGATGCAGTCGCCCGAGAGCGCATGATGACTGCGCGCTCGCTGGTGCTGGTGGATGATGAAGCTTCAACCGGCAATACCTTTATCAATTTGTCCAAAGCGCTGGTGGATGCCGGGCTGACGCGTATTGAGCGTCTGGTCACCGCGACCCTGACAGATTGGTCGCAAGACGCCGTGCGCAACGCGATGGGCGAGCATGTGACCAGTGTCTCGTTGCTCGACGGCCGCTATACGTTCCATGAAGATCCCGCCGCTGATTTGCCTGACATGCCTGAAGTGGGCAGCGTTGCCCAAGGTGACTGGTCGTTGGACCCGCGTCGCGACTGGGGCCGCATGGGGGCGTGCGAACACTTCGATACGCTGGCGCCCGATCTGCACGTCAAGCCCGGCGAACGTGTCTTGGTCGTGGGCACCAGCGAGTTTGTTTGGCGTCCATTTTTGCTGGCCGAGCGCCTGGAAAAGGCGGGTGCCGATGTGCATTTCAGCTCCACCAGCCGTTCGCCGATTGCCTTGGGCCATGCCATTGACCATGCGTTGTCTTTTTCCGATAACTACGGGCTGGGCATTCCCAACTTTTTGTATAACGTTGCCCCTGGCCAATTCGACCGGGTGCTGATTTGCAGTGAAACGCCGGCCGCGGCCGTCGACCCGGCGCTGGTCAGCGCGTTGAATGCGCAGGTGATCGTCGATGACAAATAATCGTCCGCTGGTGTTCGTCGACCTCGATGACACCCTGTTTCAAACCGCCCGAAAAATGAGCGATGAGCCCCGTTTCACCGCCACGCTCGACGTGGACGGTCAGCCCAACGGCTTCATGAACGCCACCCAAAAGAGCTTTGTGGAGTGGCTGTTGGCCACATCTGATGTGGTGCCGGTGACGGCGCGCAGCATCGAAGCCTATCAGCGGGTGCAGTTGCCGTTTGCCCACGGTGCAGTGTGTGCCCACGGTGGCGTGATTCTCGCCGCCGACGGTTCGCTGGACGCCGCCTGGCATGCACGTATGGGCGACTTGCTGGCGCAGGAACAAACCCGGTTGCATCAACTGAGCGAGCAGACCTTGGCCATTGGCGCCGAGTTGGGTTTTTCGTTGCGCGGTTGGGTGGTGGAGGAGCAGGGGCTGGCCCATTACGTGGTCACCAAGCACAACAACGAAACCGACGAGGCGCTGCTGACCGTGCTGGCTGAGGTCAAGGCGCGGGGCTTGCTGGACGGGTTGTATGTGCATGGCAATGGCAACAATCTGGCGTTTCTGCCGCTGGCGCTGCAAAAACGCGAAGCTGTGCGCGAATGGATTCGTCGCGATCAGGCCGTGAATGGCAAGCGGCCGATGCTGGGATTTGGCGACAGTGTGTCGGATTTGGGGTTTATGGCCGAGTGCGACTGGTGGGGGACGCCCCGTCGCGGGCAGCTGGCCAGCCATGTGATGGCGAGTGTTGACCATGCGTGACGCATTTGACGGTTTAACCACCGTAGGCAGTGGCAGCTATGCTCCGGATGATGTGCATTTCCTGTTACGGGCGATGGACATTGAGGTCACCGACGTAGTGGAAAAAGAGCGCCTGATTCAGACCCGGCAGCGCCACTATTCAGAAATGATCAGTCAGGAACACCCACCGTCTGACACTCACAAAAGCCTTTACCTGCAAGCGCTGGCGCAAAACGGCGCGCGCATGGCCGCTGATGTACAGGCATTGGCGCTTGCTTTGACTGCGCGTTATCAAGGCGCCTCGATTGCACTGGTGTCGTTTGTACGTGCCGGGTTGCCGTTGGGCGTATTGCTGCGTCGGGCGTTGGTTGAGATGGGGCGCGACGCGCGGCACTACGGCATCAGCATCATTCGTGATCGTGGCATCGACAGCGTGGCACTTGAAGCTATCATCAAGGCCCACGGTGCCGAGAACATCGTGTTTGTGGACGGTTGGACCGGTAAAGGAGCGATCAGCGGTCAGATTCGCGACAGCCTGGCGGGCGACGCGCGTTTCCCGTCCGAGCCGCGACTGGTGGTGTTGGCTGACCCGTGTGGCCGGGCGTGGTTGTCAGCTTCGGCTGAAGACTGGCTGATTCCGTCGGGCATCCTGGGTGCCACCGTGTCGGGGCTGGTTTCCCGCTCCATCTGGCCAACTGATCCGGGTCTGCACGGGTGCGTGGTGTATGGGCATTTGGCCGAGCACGATGTGACGCGGGCTTTTATCCACAGCATCGAACGCGAGCGCGCACTTTTGGCGCCACAAACCCCGGTTCAACCGTGGACGCCCGAGCAGGCACAGGCGTTGCAACACTCCGCCGTGGCTGCGGTCGAACGTATCTCGACGCGGTTCGGGGTGAGCAACCCTAATCGCGTTAAACCGGGTATTGCCGAGGCCACGCGCGCGGTGATGCGCCGCGTGCCGGACCACGTGCTGGTACGCAGTCGTGACGATCAGGATGTGCAGTTACTGATGCATCTTACCCGTCAGGCCAATATCGACGTCGAAGAAGTCGGCGATGAGCTGGGGCCTTACCGGGCCGTGACCGTGATCAGGAGTGTTCGTTGATGATCAGACATTCCGCTTATGCCTTGGGCGCTACGTTGTATATGCCCGCCACCCGTCCCGATATTCTGGACGTGGTGTTTGGCGAGAAGATTCAAGGGTTGCGCTCATTGGTGGTGTGCCTGGAAGACGCTGTCGCCGAAACCGACGTGCAACAGGCACTGATCAACTTGAAGAACCTGTTGCTGGGAATTGAAGCCCGGGGTGGACGCCTGTCCGGCGGGCCGATCCTGTTCGTGCGCCCGCGGGATGCAGAAATGGCGGCAGTACTCAACGAGTGGTCGCTGATGCGTCACGTCGACGGCTTTGTCGTGCCCAAACTGCGTTTGAGCAACATTCGCCAATGGCAACAGGCCGTGACCCGCAACGAACTGGCACTGATGCCGACGCTTGAAACCCCGGAGGTGTTTGATCCGGGCGCCATGGTTGAGCTGCGTGACGCCATGCTGGAACAGTTGCCGGGACGTATCATCGCCCTGCGCATTGGCGGCAACGATTTGATGGGCTGCCTGGGCTTGCGGCGTAACCCGGCCATGACGCTTTACAGTACCCCCATGAGTTACGTGATCCCGATGTTATGCGGGGTGATGGGGGCGGCGGGTTTTGCGCTGACAGCGCCAGTGTTTGAACAGCTCAATACACCGCACTTGCTGGAGCAGGAACTGGCTTTGGACATGGCCCATGGACTTGTGGGTAAAACCGCAATACATCCGTCGCAAATCAGCGTTATCCACAAGGCGTTGCAAGTCACCCTTGAAGATTTGAACAGCGCCCGCCAAATACTGAGTGAGTCGGCGCCTGCAGTGTTCAAATTCAACGACGCCATGTGCGAGCCGGCGACACATTACAAATGGGCGCAAACCGTTATCGAGCGCGCGCATTGGCAAGGGGTTCGCACAGAGTGCGGTAACCCTTCCGACACTTTTGGAGGCAGCCTGAGATTGGCTGAATTGGTAGGTTGAACGACGTTTTAAATAAATCGGTTCCACAAAAACAGGTGCTGTCGGCCTTCGACTTCGATGGCACGCTGACGTATCACGACAGTTTTGTACCGTTTTTACGCTTTGCGTTCGGCAATCGACTGTTCGCCATGCGCCTGTTCCGGATGATCCCGGCCACGATCAGCTACTTGCTCGGCCAGATTTCCCGCAATGACCTGAAGGAAAAGCTCATCACGGTCTATCTGACGGGGGCCAAAGTCGCGTGGGTGGAAGAACGCGCAGAAGCATTTTGTGACGTTTCGTGGCAGCGGTTAATGCGGCCTTTGGGCTTAACATCTGTCGCCAACCAGCGGGAGCAGCAAGCGCTCGTGACCATTTGCTCGGCATCGCCTGAGTTGGTACTCAAACCGTTCGCTAAAAAACTGGGTATTGGCTTGATCGGCACTCAACTGGAAGCGGTTAACGGTGTGTTAACCGGTGAAATCAGCGGCACCAATTGCCGTTGTGAGCAAAAAGTCATCCGTCTTGAGGCGCAATACGGGCCTTTGGACCAATACACATTGCGCGCCTGGGGTGACACTCGGGGCGATGAACAAATGCTTGGCGCCGCTCAAGAGCCCCACTGGCGTGAATTTCATGCACTGTGGCGCCGTAAGCGGCCACTGGATGTGTGCTTGCGTGAAGAACTGTAAGCACGGCTCGTCATATACAAGCGTTAAATTAGGTTAAACAGCACGTTGTGCATCGATGCAGACAAGGAGACGCTTCATGGCCATTTCGCTGTCCAAGAACCAAACCATTTCCCTCGAAAAAGAAGCCGGAACCGGTCTCAAGAAAATCCGTATGGGCCTGGGCTGGGACCCGGTAAAACCGACCGGTTTCTTTGCCAAACTGCTGAACAGTGACAGCGCCATCGACCTTGATGCGTCCTGCATTGTGCTCGACAGCAACAAGCAGTTGCTGGACCTTGTGTGGTTTCGCGACCTCAAGTCCAAGGACGGCTCTATCGTTCACTCCGGCGATAACCGCACTGGCGAGGGGGATGGCGACGACGAATCGATCCAGGTCAACCTTGAGCAATTGCCAGCCAACGTCAAACACTTGGTGTTTACGGTGAACTCATTCACCGGGCAGAACTTTGAATCGGTCGAGAATGCCTACTGCCGAATCGTCGATGAAGTCAGCGGCAAGGAGCTGGCGCGTTTCCTTCTGTCGGAAAAAGGCCGTCACACCGGTTTGGTCATGGCTAACCTGAGCCGCACGTCGGCAGGCTGGGACTTCACCACCATCGGAACTGTGGCCAACGGCCGTACTGCACAGGATCTGGCCAACGAGGCTGCTCAGGCGGTGCGCGCATGAGCACATTGACGCCGGGTGCAAACACGTCCGTTTCAGCGGGCGCTCAGACCGTTACCATCACTTACAGCCCAGTTGCTGGCGCTGACCTGGACGTCTCGGCATTTTTGCTCACCGATTCGGGCAAGGTGCGCGGCGACAACGACATGTGTTTCTTCGGCCAGCAAAGCGTCAACAACGGCGCGGTCAAGCTGGTCGAATCGGCTGCGGGCCGAACAGTCTTCAGTATGAACCTGGATGCGATCGATCCGGCTATCGAGAAAGTTGCCCTGACGGCAACCATTTACGAGAACAAGGCCAAATTCGCAGCATTTCCGGTACTGAACGTATCGGTCAGTGGCGGCATTGAAGCGCCGATCCCGACGCAGGGCATGCAGGAAACCGCATTGATCCTGGGTGAGTTTTATCGTCGCCAAGGCGCGTGGAAGTTCCGTTGTGTGGCGCAGGGCTTTGCTGGCGGGCTTGCCCCCCTGGCTGAGCACTTCGGCGTGGATATCGCCGCGCCTGCCCCGTCGGCGGCCCCGACCCCTGCGCCCGCTGCAGCACCTGCGCCAGCGTCAAAAATCAACTTGTCGAAAATCACCCTCGACAAACAGCGTCCATCGATCAGTCTTGAAAAGAAAGACGGCGACTTCGGCGAGATCAAAATCAACCTGAACTGGAACCGCAGCTCTCAAAGCAGTGGCGGCGGCGGTTTTTTTGCTTCATTGCGCGGCAAGTCGGGCGGTATCGACCTGGACGTAGGTTGTCTCTACGAAATGGAAAATGGCCGCAAAGGCGCGGTGCAGGCATTGGGCAATGCGTTTGGCGATTTCCGCGATGAGCCGTTTATCCAACTGATGGGTGATGACCGCACGGGGTCGGTAAGTGATGGCGAATGGCTGCGCATCAACGGCAAGGAATGGCGTCAGATTCGTCGCGTTCTGGTTTATGCCTTCATCTACGAAGGCGCCCCGAACTGGCAGGCGACGGATGGCGTGATCACGCTGTATATCCCGGGCGAAGCACCGATTGAAGTGCGCTTGAGCGAAGAGGGCGGCAGCAAAGGCATGTGCGCTATCGCCTTGCTCGAAAACGTCGGTGGTAGCGTGCGGGTAAACCGCAAAGTCGAATTTTTCAAAGGCCACTCAGACATGGACAAAGCCTTTGGCTGGGGCATGCGCTGGGCTGCCGGATCCAAATGAGCGTTCTGTGAATGGTCGCCTGCCGAGGCAGGCGGTACTCCCTCAATTTCTGACAAGGTAACTCCAATGCTTGAATGGCTGAAAACCAATGCAACAGCTGCCCGTGACAAACTCTCGGCAGAAGTCAGCAAGTTCAAAAATCGTGAATTCATGGAAGCTGTGGTTTCCGGCTGTGCGCTGGTGGCTGCCTCCGATGGCGACATCAGTAGCAGCGAAAAGCAAAAAATGGTCGGCTTCATCCAGAACTCGAATGAACTGAAAGCGTTTGACGTTAAAGACGTCATCAAGTCTTTCAACGCCGTGTGCGAAAAGTTCGAATTTGATCAACAGATCGGCCGTGCTGAAGCACTGAAATCTATCGGTCAGTTACGTAAGAAAGAAGATGCGGCGCGTCTGCTGGTGCGCGTTTGCTGCGCCATCGGCAGCGCTGACGGCAACTTCGATGAAAGTGAGCGGGCTGCTTGCCGCACCATCTGCAATGAGCTGGGGCTGAACCCTGGCGATTTTGATCTCTGAGGACATCATGGAAAACACGGCAATTGGCTTCCCGCCAACCACCATCGCTGTATTTGTGGCTCTGGCGGTCATTGCTCTGGCAATCGACCTGTTCACCCACAAAAGCGATAAACCGGTCACGCTGACCAATGCGGCCATCTGGTCGATCTTTTGGGTGCTGATCTCCCTCGCGTTTGCGGGTTACTTGTACTACGCCCACGGCCCGAGCGTGGCCAGCCTGTTCGTCACAGGTTATGCGCTCGAAAAAGTGCTCAGCGTCGACAACTTGTTCGTGTTCATGGCGATTTTTGCCTGGTTCAAAATTCCGGACGCACTGCGTCACCGTGTTTTGTACTGGGGCATCATCGGCGCGATCGTTTTCCGCCTGATTTTCGTGGCTATCGGCACCGGCTTGCTGGCGTTTGGCCCATGGGTCGAAGTGGTCTTTGCAGTGGTCGTGGCCTGGACAGCGATCATGATGCTGCGTGGTAGCGAAGACGACGAAGATGAGGACTATTCCCAGCACATTGCTTACCGGTTTGCGAAAAAACTCTTCCCGGTATGGCCGAAGTTGCACGGGCATAATTTCTTTGTTTCTCGCACAGAGCTTGAAAAAGAGATCACGAAGCCGCAGAACAAGGGAATGACCCTGGTGGGCAAGGGCGCTCTGTTCGCGACGCCGCTGTTTCTGTGTGTCGTGGTGGTTGAAGTCTCAGACATCTTGTTTGCCTTTGACTCTGTCCCGGCAGTGATCGCCGTAAGCCGCGAACCGTTGATTGTGTACTCGGCCATGATGTTCGCGATTTTGGGGCTGCGGACCATGTACTTCGTACTCGAAGCCCTGAAGCGCTACCTCGTTCACCTGGAAAAATCGGTTATCGCGCTGTTGTTCTTTATTGCCGGCAAGCTGGCGCTGAACGCTACCGATCACCTGTTTGGCCATGGCATCAGCATTGACCCGAATACCAGCCTGATCGTTGTGTTGGTGGTATTGGCCATAGGTATCGTGGCCAGCATCATCTTTCCCGGTAAAGATGAAGAGCAATCTGACGTCAAAAACGACACGAACGCTTGATCGCATATTTATTAAGGAGAATCACTCATGGCACTTTCCCTCTCTAAAGGCGGCAACCTGTCTTTGACCAAAGAAGCCCCTGGGATGACCAAAGTCCTCGTTGGACTGGGTTGGGATGCCCGCTCCACGGATGGTGTGGATTTCGACCTGGATGCCAGCGCCTTCCTGCTCAAGGCTGACGGCAAGGTACGCGCCGATTCCGATTTCATTTTTTACAACCAGCTCAAAAGTGTTGATGGCTCGGTAGAGCACACGGGCGACAACCGTACCGGTGAGGGCGACGGTGATGACGAGGCGATCAAGGTTGACTTGTCCAAAGTGCCTGCCGATATCGACAAAATCGCGTTTACGGTGACCATTCACGAAGCTGAAACCCGACGTCAAAGCTTCGGTCAGGTACGCAATGCATTTATCCGCATCGTGAACCAGGACAGCAACGTCGAGGTCGCACGTTATGACCTGGCGGAAGATGCCAGCACTGAAACAGCGATGATTTTTGCCGAGCTGTACCGCCACGGTACCGAGTGGAAATTCCGTGCGGTAGGACAAGGTTTCAATGGGGGCCTCAAGCCTCTTGCTGAAAGCTACGGCCTGAAATTTTAATCGTCACCCCCTCAACTTTTTATATAAGGGTTCACGAACATGGCAGTAAGTCTGAGTAAAGGCGGTAACGTTTCCCTGACCAAAGAAGCCCCCGGTCTGACCGAGGTGGTTGTAGGCCTTGGTTGGGATCCGCGTGTAACCGATGGTAGTGAATTCGATCTGGACGCCTCGGTATTCATCGTTGGTGAGAATGGCAAAGTGCTGAATGACGGCAGTTTTGTGTTCTACAACAACAAGACGTCCCCGGACGGCAATGTTGTGCACCAGGGCGACAACCGTTCGGGGGCGGGCGAAGGCGACGACGAGCAGGTCAACGTGAACCTGTCCGGCTTTGCACCGGAAACCAAGAAATTGGTGTTCGCAGTCACCATTCACGAAGCGGATGCACGCAAGCAGAGTTTTGGCCAAGTTTCGAACGCTTACATCCGTGTTCTGAACAAAGCTGACGGCAAAGAAATTGCGCGTTATGACCTGAGTGAAGATGCGTCGACTGAAACCGCGATGGTGTTCGGCGAACTGTACAGCCATAACGGCGAGTGGAAGTTCAAAGCCATCGGTCAAGGCTTCGCTGGCGGCTTGGCGCCACTGGCTTCGAGCTATGGCGTTAACTTGGGCTAAGGCTCAGCGTTAACTAAAAGGCTCTTTCCGGAAGCGGAAAGGGCCTTTTTTGTGTGTGCAGAGGGTGTAATCGGCGTGGTCATAGGTATTAGCAAACCACCCCACTCAAGGATCGGTCGTATTGCACTCAATCGCCTTTTTTCGAAACACCCATTTGCGCAACTTTTAACCCTGAAAAATGCAGGTTTTTACCGACCTGAGTTTGTAGCGTCTTTAAAATCAAGGCCTGTAGGTCATTGCGCAATTAATTGCATAAGAGTGGGCCAATAGTTGCGCGATTAAAGGCATCAAGTCGCAGTTTATAAGGTCTTTTTATATGGGCTAAGTGTTCAAACCCCCGGTGTATAACGGGCCCATCTGTTCTGGCACAAGTCTTGGATTACAGGGGAGTACCTGCACACAGTATTTGCAGGTTTACCTTATGCACTTCAAGGAGAGAGTTATGGCTACGCCAGCGTATATGTCCGTCACCGGTGAAAAACAGGGGTTGATCACCGCTGGAGCATTCACGGCAGATTCTGTGGGAAACACCTATCAGGAAGGGCATGAAGATGAGGTCATGGTCCAGGCGTTCAGTCACGAAGTCTTCATTCCTCGTGACCCTCAATCGGGCCAGCCAACCGGGATGCGTGTACATAAGCCTGTTCGTATCACCAAAGTATTCGACAAGGCCTCCCCACTGCTGTGGGCGGCGCTGACATCAGGTGAGCGCATGAGCGAAGTCGTCATCCAGTGGTACAGAACGTCTGCGAGTGGCACTCAGGAGCATTACTTCACAACCAAGCTTGAAGACGCGATCATCGTTGAAATTAATGGATACATGCCTAACTGTCAGGATCCGGGAAATGCTCATTTCACCCATCTTGAGGACGTACATTTCACTTACCGGAAAATAACCTGGACCCACGAAGTTAGCGGTACTTCGGGTTCGGATGACTGGCGCTCGCCAAGTGTATAAAGCTCGGATTTCGGTCTAACCTGTTATCGGCCCGTCAAGGGCCGATAACTGTCTCAAGATGCATGCCATATTTCGACCCTCTGTTTCGTCCCAGCACTGAGACTTAGATTCTCAATCCCTCCTCACATAACCTCTTTGGTTGGCATAAAAAGAAGCCTACTCATTACGTTGCAGGTATCCTGCGTGCTGCGCCTCAATTGCACTGTCTTTAGCAGGATTTTCAGCAGCCTCGATTTTTTCAGCGTTACAGGTTGCGATAATGTCGCGGTCGGCCAATGTGTATTAGGCTTACCGGCGCACAGTGACTTATAAGTCGTCTTCCGGATCGCTGTAGGGGACGCGACTTGATATCTGCAGGATCCTCTCGTCGAGGCTTGGCATTCGACTAGATGGTATGGAACGGATGCTCACCGAATGTGTAGGAATTAAACATGCTCAAGCGTAAAGGGATCATTCTGGCGGGCGGATCTGGCACCCGTCTTCATCCGGCAACATTGGCAATTTCGAAGCAGCTATTGCCGGTTTACGACAAGCCGATGATCTATTACCCGCTTACAACACTGATGTTGGCCGGGATTCGCGATATTTTGATTATCTCGACGCCGCAAGATACCCCGCGTTTCTCTCAGCTGCTGGGTGATGGTAGCCGTTGGGGCTTGAACATTGCTTATGCCGTGCAAGCCTCACCTGACGGCCTCGCCCAAGCGTTCATCATCGGTCAGGACTTTATTGGTAATGACCCTTGTGCCCTGGTTTTGGGCGACAACATCTATCACGGTCACCAGTTCAATGAACTACTGCACAGCGCAATGCTGCGCGAGACAGGCGCCAGTGTGTTCGCTTATCACGTGAAAGACCCGGAACGTTATGGGGTTGTGGAGTTCGATAAGCAGGGCAAAGCCATCAGCCTCGAAGAAAAACCGCTCAAGCCCAAGTCCAACTATGCCGTGACAGGGCTGTATTTCTACGACCGGCAGGTGGTGGACATCGCCAAGAGCATCAAACCTTCCGCTCGGGGTGAGCTGGAAATTACCGACATCAATCGCATTTACATGGAGCAGGGCGAAATGTCGGTTGAGATCATGGGTCGCGGTTATGCCTGGCTTGACACCGGCACGCACCAATCACTGCTTGAGGCGAGCCTTTTTATTGCCACGCTTGAACACCGCCAGGGCCTGAAAGTCGCCTGCCCTGAAGAAGTGGCGTTTAGACAAAAGTGGATCACTGCCGAGCAGTTGGAAACGCTCGCTGAGCCGCTGTGCAAAAATGATTACGGTCATTACCTGAAACGCCTTCTGCTAGAGAAGATCTACTGATGAAAACCACCCCTCTGGACATCCCCGATGTCGTGCGATTCGAGCCCAAGATTTTTGGTGATGAGCGCGGTTTTTTCTTTGAAAGCTTCAACCACCGCCAGTTCGAAGACGCCATCGGGCGCTCTGTGCAATTTGTTCAGGATAACCATTCCCGCTCCGTGAAAGGCGTTCTGCGCGGCCTGCACTATCAGCTTCACCGCGCTCAAGGAAAATTAGTTCGAGTGGTTCACGGGGAAGTTTTTGACGTGGCCGTGGACATCCGGCGCAGTTCGCCGACATTCGGCAAATGGGTAGGCTCGTATTTGTCTGCTGAAAACAAGCACCAGTTGTGGGTACCTGAAGGGTTTGCCCATGGTTTTGTAGTGCTGTCTGAAAGCGCAGAGTTCCTCTACAAAACGACCGACTACTACGCGCCCGAACACGAGCGT
The DNA here is from genome assembly GCF_012985745.1 of Pseudomonas sp. WS 5078. Taxonomy (NCBI): domain Bacteria; kingdom Pseudomonadati; phylum Pseudomonadota; class Gammaproteobacteria; order Pseudomonadales; family Pseudomonadaceae; genus Pseudomonas; species Pseudomonas sp. WS 5078. The sequence continues at coordinate 50,073 of NZ_JAAQWX010000013.1, forward strand.
TGCATCAGGTGGGATGACCCACTGATCGGTATCGACTGGCCCATTGTGGGCGAGCCCGCGCTGTCGGGGAAAGACCGTCAGGGCAAGCGCCTGGCCGACGCCGAAGTCTTTTAATAACAGCAGGACATCTCGCTGACGGGCAGCCGTTCGCCTGTGGATGGCCTGAACCATCTTCCTGCGATTATTGCGTGTACCAGCGCGTTCCCGGCAATGCCCACGCCAATGCGGGTTGCTGACGCAGCAGTGTCCACTGCCCGTTCTCTAACCGAAACATCGACATTTCATGAAAAAGCCGGGTTGAACGGCCGGTGTATTCGATCAGACTTAGCAACAACGGTGTCTTGGCGTTCCAGTGGTCCAGAATGTAGCGCTGAGCATCCTCGACCCGCCCAAGCTGGACATAACTGAACAGAAAACAGAAGTGTGGCGCGTGTTGCAACGCCGCATCCGACAGCTTCGCCGGTTCATTGATGGGAATCTGCGACGGGTCATTCCACTCCCATTCGGCAAACAGCACAGGCGAGCCCTGATTGTCACGTAGCACTGCGTCCGTACGATTGGACGACTCGAAGTGAGTGAAAAGCCCCAAAAGATCAGCCACGCGGCGCACGCTAATCCCCGTATGGATGTTCCAGTCCGAAACCGAGCCTACATCCCGGCTGTAACCGTCTATGGGAAAGTCGCGGTACCAGTTATAGGCAAACAGGGTTGCAAAATCAGTCAGCAAATCAGTAGGTGGCATATTCGTCAGGCTTCAAGCAGGTGGGTGCCAAGGCGGGATTTCAGGCACAAAAAAAGACGTCCGTGGACGTCCGTGGACGTCTTTAGATGTTGAAGTGGTGGAGCAGGGGGGGTAAAAATCTATACATAACCTATTGTTTTAAATGGGCTTATTTGCAGATTTATTATTAAGTGCCCCCCCGTGTACGAATTTCCGAAGAGCGGCTATCTAAAGAGTTTAACTGGCGTCCTTAACTATCGTTTGCGACCTGGCGAGGCCAGTCAACCACTGGGGAGCATTCAATAGAGTCGGTCGTGTACAGCATCACCTCGGTTATCTGGCCAAGAGGGTTTGATGCCCAGCTCAGACCGGGTGCTGGGTAGATGTCAGGTCACGCAGTTGGGTTTTTTCCACGGTAGCGCACCATGGGCTCATCTAGGGCGATTTGAGCTGAGGTGCGGTATGAGGCGCTCGATGGTTACCTGTCACAACTGTGGCAATGCGATGGTTCCGAAGGCGTCATATAGCCGTGGTTTCTGGGGGCATTCGCCTTCGTCCAATCATTGCCCCTTTTGCCTGAGTGAGAACTGGCACGGCGGAAACCACGTAGCCGCAAGCGGTCCAGTTTCAAGATGCGCGTGAGGTGTACGCTCGCGTTGCTGCGATGCGCGGAGCCACATCAGATCGACGTTGCGTTCGGCCTCACGCTCAAGCCGGCGGCTGGACTGAATCCGATTGAGGTAGCCGTAGATATAGATCTTTAGCAACTCAGCTGGGAGGTAGGCCGGACGATCAGTCGCGGCAGGGTCGACGCCCTCAAAACCAAGTGCACCTAGGTCGCGCTCATCAACGAAAAAATCCACCACGCGCACTCGATTTTCTTCGGCTACGTAATCGTCCAGACACTCCAGCAGCAAGGTGACTTGCGTCCGAGCCTCACCTTCGATGAATCGCTTCATAATCGCCCCGCTACGATCTGGGCGATCAGAAGGTTAGACAACCATTGGCATTTTCACACAGCCTCGACTTATAACTGCCGATCAGATCCAGCAGGATTCGGCCAGGACTATAGCGGGTCAGCGTAACATGATCCTTATTCATCCAGCAGCGCTCGCATGCCAACGCTGTCGCTTATCGCACGGTACAGTTGCATCGGCGAAACCGGTTTGTGCAGTAGTGGGACGCCGCTGTCACGGGCCTCACGCAAGCGCTCGGGCGCTGTGTCGCCAGTAATGATCAAGGCCTGAATCTCGGCCCCCATGGCCGCGCGCACTTGGCGCACAACCTGGCCGCCAGTCTGGTGTTCACGCAAGCGATAATCGCTGATGAGCAACTGTACGGGCCAGTCGGCAATCAGCCGCAGGGCATCTTCGATGTTCTCCCCCTCCCGGCACTCACACCCCCAGCCTTCGAGCAGTTGCAGCATGCCTTGGCGAACGCTGGCGTCGTCCTCTATGACCAAGACTCGCAGGCCCAACAAGCGCTCCGTATACATCTGTTGCGTGCTTGGTGCGGCGAAAGCATCGCTGCTGAAATTGCCCCAGGCAAACGGCACGCGAACACGAAAGACACTGCCCCGGCCAGATCGTGAGCGCAGCGTCAGCGTGTGACCGAGTGAATGTGCCAAGCCATCGCTGATCGCCAGCCCCAGCCCCAGCCCTTTGAGTCGATCACGCTCTGGATTGCCCAATTGATGAAACTCACGAAAAACCTCGGTCTGCTGTGCTGGTTCGATACCAATGCCCGTGTCAAAAACCTCAATCGACACATCACGACCCTGTTTACGGCAGGCAACTAGCAATCCCCCATCGTTGGTGTAGCGAATGGCATTGCTGATCAGATTGCGCAAGATCAGCTCCAATAGGGCTGGGTCAGAATTCACCGCAAAAGGTGTTTCGCGGGAGCGATAAACGATGTTTTTGGCGTCGGCCTGACTGCCAAGTTCGTTCTCCAGCTTGTTGAGCAGCGGTTGCAAGTGAAACGACTTGCGTTGTGGCTCAATCACTCCTGCTTCGATGCGCGAGAAGTCCAACAAGGTGTTGAGCATCTGTGCCGACGCCTGGCTGGCCGCTCGGGCGCTGTTTAATGCTTTTTGCTGAGCCTGGGACAGCTCGCTACGTGCCAGCACCTCCAGAAACAGCTCTTGGGCGTGAACTGGTTGGCGCAAGTCATGACTGGCCGCAGCCAGGAACTTCGACTTGGCCAGATTGGCCTCTTCGGCCTTGACCAGGGCTTGTTCGGTACGCGTGGACTCAATCTGCAAGCGCTTGAGCAGATCACGATTTTCAAAGCGCAAGGCAATGGACTGGCGCGATGCCCGTTGAACGATAAGCGCCTGGCCTATCTGGCCAATGACATAAAGCGTGCAGCCTATAGCCAGCACGGTATAGGACGAACCGTCGATCAACCACAGCTTGCTATTGATGACCCCCAGTTGCATCAACTGCATGCTTGCGTACAGCGGAAACACTGGGGCCAGCAATGAGACGGCGTTACCGCTGACGCCCGCTAACGACGCCATGGTCAGCAATTGCTCCGGCAGTGAACCTTGCCCCATGACGATCCAGGCCAGTGCCCCCCAGGTAAGCCCCTCGAACGCCTTGATTAAGCACATTTGCCAGATCAACTTCAATGTATTGCTCGCGGTAATCCCGCTTCGCAGAGCTAGAATCGCATAGCTCACGCAGATCACACGGCCACCAGCCACCAGGGCGAACCAGATCAGCAAATGAACGCTGTTATCAGCCGAATACAGCGCCAGCACAAGCACCAGGGCCAGAGCTATGCCCAGATACAATGAGTTCTTCATGCTGATGAACACCAAGCGCACTTGCTCGACGCGGATGTCCATGTCGAGTTCGGCGTTGGTACGCCAATCACTCATTGGTCAGGCCCCGTCGGCGCGCCACGAAAGCTGCTTCAGAACGACTGGACACCTGCAATGCTGACAATGTGGCCTGCACATGCCCGCGTACTGTATTTTTGGAGAGTTCCAGACGCCGGCCGATCATCTTGTTCGACAGCCCTTGGCACAACAGATCAAGAACTTCACATTGGCGCGGCGTCAGTTTGAACGCACGGTTTTCCAGCGAGGCCGGGACATTACGAGGCAAGCGATCAGCGAGTGTCTCAACGACCTGCTCAAGCAGCCGCTGCGAGGTTTCGGCTTTATAGATGAAGCCCTGGGCACCTAGCGCGAACGCTTGCTCTTTCACCTTGGCGTCCTGCGAAGCAGACACCATCAATACCTTCGCCTTAGGCCACTTGTCTTTGAGCAGGGCAATGCCCTCCAGCCCGCTAAGCCCTTCTAACTGCACATCGAGCAGCAACAGATCGATCGTGTCGCAGGGGCAGAGCAGCGCCTGCTCCATCGATGGCGCCTCAAATACATGTACGCCACGTAAGCCGGCGGCCAACACCATGGCAAGGCCGGATCGAAACAGGGCGTGATCGTCGATGAGCAGCAGGTTGATAGTCATGCTGGCAATTCAATCCCAAGTAGATGGCTATCTGCAAGCAACCAGTCCAAATGGACTATGGGCATCAGACCCACTGCTGGTTAGTGTGTGCGGCTGTTATATCGAGCATTTTCTTTGAGCAGTTTTCTAGGTATCGCTCAACGGATTCTCATTGAATGAAGAGTGCACGGATCACCATAAAGTCTCACTACTAGAAACGCTAAGGATGAGCATGCTGCCTGCACGGCATTCTTTTTAATCAAGCCTGGTCTCCTCGTGCTGAGTGCCTCCCTCTCTTTTTGATTCGCCAGGCGGGGGTTCGATTGTCAGGCAATGGGGTGGGAATCGTCGGTTAGGGCAGCATAAGCAGCACTTTCAGGCCGTTCTCTGTGGCGTGGCCTAGGGGATGTAGGACTCGGCTTATCGTCCGCTGAATCGCTGATGGCTGCTCACTAACAATAATGAATACCGACATCAAAGGACTGAGCCGATGAATCACGTTTTTGCGCTGGTGTGGAATGCCTCGTTGGGCTGCTGGGCGGTCACTCACGAATTCAGCAAGCGTTGCCGCAAAGGCTCGCGTTGTTCGGGCAAGTTGGCATTGGCAGCTTTGCTGCTGAGCACGGGGTTCAGTTCATCTGCCTTTGCAACTTGTAGCACGGCTGGATCGACTGTCACTTGCACCGGCGTGCCGGTCCTTCCGCTGTTTCTCAACCAATACTCAAGTGCCACCAATGGCCTGACGGTCAACGTCAACCCCGGCGCGCAGATGAACGCCATCCTCGGCGGCCATGTGATGGACCTGACCGGGGTGAACATTTCCCTGAATAATTCTGGCACCCTCGATCCAGCGCTCTTCGGCTTCGTATCGATACTCAGCGGCGGTGCATTCATTGGCACGGGCGCGACCAGTGCCGTGAGCGTGCTCAACAACGCCAGCGGCATCATGCGCGGTACCGGGATGCTGCTTGGGCTCAACCTGACCAGCCTCGACGGTCTGGCAATTGGCGTGAACAACGCGGCGTCAGGCATCACCAGCATCACCAACAACGGCACTATCACCTCGACCGGCCTGTCGACCGGCGGCATTACCCTGGCCGATACCCCAGTGATCGGCGTCTATGGCGGCTCGCAGGTCAACATGACCAACAGCAGCACCGGCGTCATCAACGGTCGGATAGCGTTCGAAACGTCGGCGGCGGGCAATACCTTCGCCAACGCGGGTAGGATTACCGGCGGCGTATCGATGGGCGCGTGGAGCACCAACACCTTCACAGCGTTGACTGGTTCTTCGGTGCAGGTCGGTGACGGCGTGCACACCAGTGTTGGCCTTGGTGGTCTGGTCAATATCAACCTGACGTTCGCCCCAACGGGCACGGTCGATGGTGGCGTGGGAGGCACTAACAGCCTGATCCTGCAAAACCAGGTGGGCGTTGGCGGAGGTACTACGGGGGACGGTACCGCCTCAAGCGCTACCTACGTCAACTTCAACAACCTGATCCTCAACAGCGGTAACTGGACGTTGCAGGGGCCACTGGTCAGCGGGGCGACCACGCTCAATGGCGGTGTCGCTCAGTTCAATAACAACGCCACCTTCGGCAGCGGTGTGATCACTTCCAACGGCGGGATCCTGCAGGCCAGCAATGCCGGATTGAACATCAGCAATCTGATTTCACTGGGTGCCGGTGGCGTGACGGTGCAAGGCACCAACGCCACCACCCTGAGCGGTGTGATTTCCGGTAGCGGGGGTTTGACCAAGGTCGGAACGAGCCAGCTTAACCTCAGCGCCGCCAATACCTATCTGGGCAACACCACGCTCAGTGGCGGTACCGTGCAGATCAGCAATAATCAGGCGTTCAGTACTGGCACCCTCAACGTCACCAGCGCGACGACATTGAGCGCGCCGGGAACCATCAATCTGGCCAACGCTATCAACCTCGGCGGAACCTTGACGGCCAGTGGCACTGGTGCACTGACGCTCGGCGGCTTGATCAGCGCCAGCAGCGGCCTGACCAAAACGGGAACTGGCAGCCTCACCGTCAGTGGCGCCAACACCGGCTTCAGCGGCACCACCACCCTGAGCGCCGGCAGCCTGGTGGTGACCAATAACAACTCGCTGGGCAGTGGGGCACTGAACACCGCCGCTGGCACCACTCTCGACAGCACCACCAACGTCACGTTGGCCAATAACATCAGCATGACCGGCGCGCTCAATGTGCTCGGCAGCAATGCCCTGACCCTCGTCGGTGAGTTGAGCGGTACCGGCGGCATCACCAAAAGCGGCACCGCCAGCTTGACCCTGACCGGCAATAACAGCAACTCAGGCAACACCGCCCTCAATGCCGGCACGTTGTTGGTTGGCAGCAACACCGCGCTGGGAACTGGCGCGCTGAGCGCGGCCGAGGGCACCACCCTCGACGCCAGCACCTCGGTTACGCTGACCAACGCAGTCTCGCTTGGTGGCAACCTGAACATCGGCAGCAGCGCCAACGTCAGCCTCGGCGGCATCGTCAGCGGCAGCGGCGGCTTGACCAAAAACGGCGCGGCTAACCTGACCCTCAACGGCAACAACAGCTTCAGCGGCGGCACCACGCTCAACGACGGCACGCTAACGCTAGGCTCTGCCAACGGCCTGGGCAGCGGTAGCCTGATCGTCGGCAGAGCGGCGACGCTGGATAACAGCGCTTCGCTCGGCATCGGTAACGACATTACGCTGAACGCCGGGTTGACCGTCGCGGGCAACAACGATTTGAGCTTGAACGGCATCATCGACGGTGCCGGCGGCCTGACCAAAAACGGTTTGTCGGACTTGACGTTGGCAGGTAACAACACTTTCACCGGCACCACCGCGATCAATGGCGGCACCGTCGGTCTCAGTGGTTCGCTGGCCAGCGCGCAGGTCAACGTCAACAGCGGCGGCACCCTGACCGGCACCGGTTCGGCGCTCGGCTCCGTCAACGTCAATAGCGGCGGGCATCTGGCGTTGTCGTCGGGCAACAAACTGTCGGCGGGTTCGCTGACCCTCGCAGCCGGCAGCAACGTCGATGTGACGTTGGGCACACCATCGACCACCTCGCTGATGAACGTCGGCGGCAACCTCACCCTCAACGGCAATCTCAACGTCAGCGATGCTGGCGGTTTCGGCGTCGGTGTGTACCGTCTGTTCAACTACACCGGGGCCCTGACCAATCTGGGGCTGGATGTCGCCAACGTACCGTTCGGTTATGGCCTCGGCGATCTGGTGGTGCAGACCGGCGTGGCCAATCAGATCAATATCCAAGTGTCGGCGCCGAACGTTAACATTCGTTATTGGGACGGCAGCCAGACTTTTCCCAACGGCGTTGTCGACGGTGGCAGCGGCGCGTGGAGCGCGGTCGGTACCAACTGGACCGACGCCAACGGTCTGGTGAATCAATCTTGGGCGGGTGACTTCGCGGTGTTCCAGGGCACCGCTGGCAACGTGACGGTGAACGGCACGCAAGTGTTCACCGGCATGCAATTCCTTACCGACGGCTACAACGTGGTCAACGGTGCGGCGGGGCAACTCACCGCGGTCAACGGCAGCGGCGGCACTGCCGCTTTGCGCGTCGATCCGGGCGTGACTGCGACCATCAACGCCAACATCAATGGCAGTGGCATTCTCAATAAGCTCGACAGCGGCACGCTGGTGCTAGGGGGTGCCAACGCTTACACCGGCGGCACGCAACTGGACGGCGGCAAAATCATCGTCGGCAGCAACACCGCGCTCGGCACGGGCACGTTGACGGCGAATGCCGGCACGCAGCTGGACAGCAACGCGGCGGTGACACTGGCTAATGCGGCAACGCTGAACGGCAATCTCACCGTGCTCGGCAGCAATTCGCTGACCCTCAACGGCGTCATTGGAGGTACTGGCGGCCTGATCAAAAACGGCGTGGCGAACCTGACCCTCAGCGGCTACAACGCCTTCCTCGGCCCGGTCGCGCTGAACTCAGGCGGGCTGATTCTGGCGTCGAACTCGGCGCTGGGCTTCGGCACCTTGAATGCAGCGGGCGGCACCGCGCTGGATGCGAGCACGGCAGTTTCGCTCAACAACGCGGTCAATCTGGCCGGCAACCTTGGCATCGTTGGCACGGCTGATCTGAGCCTCGCCGGCACGGTCAACGGCGCCGGCAGCCTGAGCAAATACGGCGCGTCGAACCTGACCCTCAGCGGCTACAACAACTTCCTCGGCGGCACCACCCTCAACGCGGGCACCCTGATCGTCGGCAGCAACTCGGCGCTGGGCCTGGGCAACCTCACCGTAGCCGGCGCCTCGGCGCTGGACAGCAGCAGCGCGCTGAGCCTGGGCAACAACGTCGTGATCAACGCCAATCTGAGCAACACCGGCAGTAACAACCTGACGCTTGCGGGAGTGGTCAGTGGTGCGGGAGGTCTGATCAAGAACGGCACGTCGAACCTAACGCTCAACGGCATCAATACTTACACGGGCGGCACCACGGTGAACGCCGGCACGCTGACACTCGGCACCGGCGGTTCACTGGGCAGCGGCGCGCTGAGCGTGGCCGGTGCCTCGACCCTCGACAACACAGCACCACTGGTACTGGCCAATAACCTCAACGTCAATGCCAATCTGGCGCTGGCCGGTAACAATAACCTGACCCTCGGCGGCATCATTGCTGGCGCCGGCACACTGACCAAGTACGGTCTGGCCGACGTGACGCTGAGTGGCAACAACACGTACAGCGGCACGTTCGATGCGCTCGCTGGCAGCCTGACCACGCTGAGCAGCGGGGCACTGGGCAATAACGCCACCGTCACTCTCTCCGTTGGCGCGGCGCTCAATCTGGGTGCTTCGGCCAGCCTCGCCAGTCTCACTGGCAGCGGCACGGCGTTGATCGGTACCGGTAATACCCTCAGCCTGGGCGGCAACAATATCAGCAGCACCTTTGCCGGGAACCTCCGCGGCGACGGTGGACTGACCAAGCTAGGCAACGGCACCCTGACTCTCAGCGGCATCAGCGACCTCACCGGTGACACCCTCGTCAATGCCGGCATGCTGCAGGTCAACGGCTCACTGGCCAGCGGCAATGTGCTGGTCAACAACGGCGGCACCCTAGGTGGCAGCGGCACGTTGACGGGGGCAGTGACCGTGGCGGATGGCGGTCATCTGGCGGGTGTTACAGGCAGCACTCTGTCGGTGGACTCACTGGTGTTCAACGGCAACTCCAAATTCGACGTGGGCCTGGGCACACCGGTGTCCGGTGGTGGTAACGGGCTGGTCAACGTCGGCGGCAACTTGACACTCGACGGCACACTCAACGTCAGTGACATTGGCGGATTCGGCAGCGGTGTGTATCGCCTGATGAACTACACCGGCGGCCTGACCGACAACGGCATGCTGATTGGCACCGTGCCGGGCAGCGTGACGCCGGGCGATCTAACACTGCAAACCGCGCTGGCGAATCAGATCAACCTGTTGGTGAGCGTACCGGGCGTTACCGTGCAATTCTGGGACGGCAACCAACAGGTCGCCAACGGCTCAGTTGAAGGCGGCAGCGGCACATGGGGCACCGGTACCACCAACTGGACTGACGTCAACGGCACTACCAACCAAGCCTGGACCAACAACTTCGCTGTGTTCCAGGGGACGGCTGGCACGGTGACCGTCAACGGTGCGCAAACCTTTACCGGCATGCAATTCGTCACCGACGGCTACACAGTGGTCAACGGCACAGCGGGCCAACTGACGGCCGTCAACGGCAGCGGCGGCACTGCCGCTCTGCGCGTGGATCCGGGCGTGACTGCGACTATCGACGCCACTATCAATGGCAGCGGCATCCTCAACAAACTCGACGCCGGTACTTTGGTGCTCACCGGCGCCAATGCCTACACCGGCGGCACGCAACTGGACGGCGGCAAAATCATCGTCGGCAGCGATACTGCGCTGGGTACTGGTGCGTTGACGACGAATGCCGGCACGCAACTGGACAGCAACGCGGCGGCGACGCTGGCCAACGCGGCGACACTCAACGGCAACCTAACCGTAGTCGGCAGCAACAACCTGATCCTCTCAGGCGACGTCAGCGGCGCGGGCGGATTGATCAAGAACGGCGCGTCGAGCCTGACGCTCAACGGCATCAACACGTTCAGTGGTGGCACCACACTGAACGCCGGTACGTTGACCCTTGGCACGGGCGCGTCTTTGGGCAGCGGCGCGCTGACCGTGATCGGTGCTTCGACCCTCGACAACGCCGCGCCACTGGTACTGGCCAATAACCTCAACGTCAATGCCAATCTGGCGCTGGCCGGTAACAATAACCTGACCCTCGGCGGTGTGATTACCGGGGCTGGCACGCTGACAAAAAACGGCGCGTCGAACTTGACCCTCAGCGGCAGCAACAACTTTCTCGGCGGTACCACGCTGAACGCTGGCACTTTGACCGCCGCTAGCAACTTGGCGCTGGGTCTGGGCAACCTGACCGTGGGCGGTACCTCGACCCTCGACAACACGTCGCCACTGGTGCTGGCCAATAACATCAACGTCAATGCCAATCTGGCGCTGGCCGGTAACAACAGCCTGTCCCTCGGTGGTGTGATCGCCGGCACCGGCACGTTGACCAAGAACGGGCTGGCCGACGTGACCCTGAGCGGCAACAACACTTTCAGCGGCACGTTCGACGTGCTCGCTGGCAGCCTGAACACGCTGAGCAGCGGGGCACTGGGCAATAACGCCACCGTCACTCTCGCCGCTGGCGCGGCACTCAATCTGGGTACCTCGGGCAGGCTGGCCACTCTCACTGGCAGCGGCACGGCGTTGATCGGTACCGGCACCACCCTGAGCTTGGGCGGCAACAATATCAGCAGCACCTTCGCTGGCATCCTCAGCGGCGACGGCGGTATGACCAAGCTCGGCACGGGTACGCTGACCCTAGGCGGCATCAGCGACCTCACCGGCGACACCCTCGTCAACGCTGGCACTCTGCAGGTCAACGGTTCACTGGCCAGCGGCAATGTACGGGTCAACAACGGCGGAACCCTTGGTGGTAGCGGCACGTTGGCCGGTGCCGTGACCGTGGCAGATAGCGGTCATCTGGCGGGTGCTACCGGCAGCACTCTGTCGGTGGGTTCACTGGTGTTCAAGGGCAACTCTAACTTCAACGTGGGCCTGGGCACACCGGTGTCCGGTGGTGGTAATGGACTGGTCAATGTCGGCGGTAGCCTGACCCTCGACGGCACGCTCAACGTCCGTGACATCGGCGGCTTTGGCAGCGGCGTGTATCGCCTGATGAACTATACCGGTGGCCTGACCGACAACGGCATGTTGATCGGCACGGTGCCGGGCAGCGTGACGCGGGGTGATTTGATGCTGCAAACCGGGCAGGCCAATCAGATCAATCTGCTGGTCACCACTCCAGGTGTCGCCGTGCAATTCTGGGACGGTAATCAACTGATCGCGAACGGCTCGGTCGATGGCGGCAGCGGTATCTGGGACACCAGCACCCCCAACTGGACCGACGTCAACGGCAAGACTAATCAGGTGCGATCCAACAATTTTGCGGTGTTCCAGGGCGCGGCTGGCACGGTCACTGTCAACAGTGCACAAACCATCACCGGCATGCAGTTCGCTACCGATGGCTACAGCTTGGTGAATGGCGCGGCGGGTTCGCTAAGCCTGGTCAACGGTGAGCTGGGCAATGCCACGGTGCGGGTTGATCCGAATGCTACGGCGACCGTTGGTACCGCACTCAATGGCAGTGCCACCCTCGGCAAATATGACAGGGGTACGTTGGTGCTCAACGCGGCCAACGGTTACACCGGTGGCACGGCGCTCAACGGTGGAAAGATCGTGGTCGGCAATAACGCCGCGCTCGGTACCGGCGCGCTAACCGCCGCCGACAGCACTGTGCTGGACAGCAACGTCGCGGTGGCTCTGGGCAATAATGTTGTGCTCAACGGCGCATTGAATGTCACCGGCTCGAATGCCTTGACCCTGGGCGGCGTAGTCAGTGGCACGGGTAGCCTGATCAAGAGTGGCGCGTCCAGCCTAACCCTCAATGGCAATAACAGCTACAGCGGCGGCACCCTGCTCAATGGCGGCACCCTGGTGCTGGGCAATAACGCTGCGCTGGGTAGCGGTGCCTTGGTATTTAAGAGCGGCACGACGCTGGACAGCAGCAATACCGCCAGCCTGTTCAACGCGGTCGACCTCGACGGCAGTCTGACTCTGGCAGGCAGCCATGACCTGACCCTCAGCGGTGTCATCAGCGGCAACGGTGACTTGAACAAGCTGGGTGCCAGCACGCTGACCCTGAGCGGCAACAATACCTTCAACGGATCGCTGAACGTGCTCAATGGCAGCTTGACCCTGATCGGCAATACCGGCCTGGGCAACGCCGACCTGAGCGTTGGCAGCGGCGCCTCGGTCAGTATCAGCGGCCTCAACAATCTCGACGCCCTCAGTGGTTCGGGTGCGTTGATGCTGGCATCCGGCAGTACTCTGCAGATGGGTGAAGGCGGGACCAGTAGCGTCTATGAGGGATCGATCAACGGGGATGGCCAGATCGTCAAGGCCGGTATCGGCAAGCAGGAGCTCAATGGCCAGTCGACGGTCGGCGGCGGCATCCGTGTATTGGCGGGCAGCCTGATCGTCGGCAGTGCGGCGGGTTCCACCGCCAGCCTGGCCAGCGATATCGATGTTGCCAAAGGCGCCATGCTGGGCGGCCATGGCACCGTCATTGGCGATATCAACCTGGCCAGCGGCGCGACCCTCAACCCGGGCAACTCCATTGGTACCCTGAAGGTCAACGGAGACTTGCGCTTCAACAGCGGGTCGACGTTGGTCATTGAAGCCAACCCTGACGGCCGTTCCGATCGGGTGATCGCCTCCGGCTCCGTCGCGCTGGACGGTGCAAACCTCAGCGTCCTGGCCAGCACCGGCAGTTGGGCGCCTAACACCCCGTACAACATCATCCAGGCTAACAACCTGACTGGCACCTTTGGCAGCGTCAGCAGCAACCTTGCGTTCCTCATGCCTTTGGTGTCGTACGCCAGCAATGGCGCGACCCTGAACCTTGCGCGCAATGACGTCGCGTTCGCTTCCGTGGCGCAAACCTACAACCAGCGTGCGGTGGCAGGTTCTCTGGACAGCGCAAGTTCGGGCGCCGTGCATGACGCGGTCGCGGCATTCAGCGCCGATCAGGCGCGTGCGGCCTACAACAGTCTGTCGGGGGAGATCCACCCTAGTACCCGCGGCGCGTTGTTCAATGACAGCCGCTATGTGCGCGATGTGATCGGCACGCGTCTGCGCAGCGCCCAGGTCCAGCCCCACAGCGAAGGCGTGCTGCACGTCGACGTTGATAGCAATATGACCTTCTGGGTAAATGGTTACGGCAGTTGGGGCGACAGCGACGGCAACAGCAACGTCGCCGACCTCGACCACAACAGCCAGGGCATGCTGATGGGCGTCGACATGCCATTGAATGACACTTGGCGCGCAGGCGTGGCGGCGGGGTACGGTAATACTGACCTGGACGCCAATGCCCGCAACTCTTCAGCCAAAATCAACAGCACGTCATTGACCGCCTACCTGGGTGGCCAGTGGGATGCCTTGCATCTGCGCACTGGCGTCTCCCATGCCTGGAACAAGGTCGAGAGCAGTCGTCATGTGCAAGTCGGCAGTCTGCAGGAGCACGTCAAGGCCGATTACGACGCCAGCACCCACCAAGTGTTCGCGGAGCTGGGCTATGACGTGCAGGTGGGTAACCTAGCGCTTGAGCCTTTTGCCGGCTTGGCCCATGTTGAAGTCGACAGTGACAGCTTCCGCGAACAGGGCGGCAGCACGTCGCTGAGCGGCGACAGCGAGAAGGACAGGGCGACCTATTCCAGCCTCGGTCTGCGCGCCAGGACGGCGTCGGCTGAAGTGGCCGGCGTACCCCTGAGCGTGCAAAGCAGTCTGGCATGGCAGCGGGTGCTTGATGAGCCGGGTGAGAGCAGTCGCCTGAGCCTGAATGGCTATGACAGTTTCACCGTCAAAGGCGTGCCAGTTGCTCAGGACACCGCCCTGGTGCAACTGGGTGTCAGCGCCAGACTGGCTCCGCAAGCGAGCCTGGACCTTGGCTACTCGGGACAGATAGGCGATGGCTACAGCGACCACGGTGTGCGTCTGGGGCTCAACATCGCGTTCTAAATAACGGGCCTGCGAGGTGCAATGCCTCGCAGGTTTGTAAAAACTCTTCGATGAACAGGACCACAGCGATGACAACCATGGCCGCTCCAGAGAAACCAATGACTAGTAAAGCGGCGGCCGGGCGTACACGAAGAACAACCCATAACTGCTACCGTCACCCCTGACTGGGCCAAAATATAAAAGATGGTTGGCGACCAAGCTGCCAGCCCCTCCGGTGATATCCCGATAAATTGCATCCTTGACGTAGAAGCGCACACTTAAATTTTGGCGACGCGTCTTTACACACCCTGAACGAGAAACAGCCGTTCATAGATTGGGGGGGACAGTTACTTTTGAGCCATTACCTTCATAAATCTGAACATCTCATCGCTCCCCCCTTCTTGTTGAGGCTGAACCGAAACGTGGTTTGGGTCCGGATGAAATTTATTGTAGAACTCAACAATCTTGAAGCCACACTTATTTACATAAAAGTGAATGTTTCGCTTCTCAAAATACGGGGTAACGGTTTCCCATACCTTCGTGTTTGGATACTCTCGCTCGATTGCCTCCCATGCTTGAAGCCCTAGCCCACGACTCTGCTGGCTGGTTGAGATGAAGAATAATGACAATGAGTTTTGATTGCTTATTTCATCTATTACCATAACTGCGCCGCCGACACGCTGCTCATCTACCAGAATCCAGTATGTAACAGCGCCATCTGCAGCGATAGACTGATCTATGTCCTCATTAGAAGGAATAGGCTCTTCAAGCGGCTGACCTAAGTCAGCTTCGGCCGCCACTCGGAACGAGTCCTGAAGAGCCGTTTTGAACTCGCAGAGGGAGCCTACGTTAGCCTTCTGGAGTTTTTTGATCACATTAGCCCTCTCTTGCACTCTCACGTGCTTTTCCTTCATCAAGTTTGCCTGAGTCATAAGTAAGCGTTCCATGGCTTGATCGAAGAATCCTTAAGGGATACAGAGTGGAACAAACGACGCGCTTCTGCCTAGATTCGTTTTAGCAAGAGGCCTGCCTGAAGCATAGGCTGGAGAGGTCTATGCCGCCGGGTGCAGTCCACTTGGCCGCTGGCGAGCTGGACACGAGCATCATCACGTTTTCGTCGCGCCTCCTGCAGGCCGACCTCTGGGGAAACGCCAAGAGCCAGGCGTTTTTTCTTGCCCAGAAAGCCATACTTCAAGCGCCAGAAACGGCCTCCGTTGGGCTGCACTTCTAGGTACAAACCTTGTTCGTCATACAGGCGGTATGGCTTGTCCTGGGGCTTGGCGTTACGGCATTTGGTGTCTTTCAAGGGCATTGGGGGTACATCCTCTCCGAGCGAGCTGATGAGCGTTTTATGCCCCCATATATGCCCCCGTCAACCGTGGGATGCCTTGGGATTAGGTGGGAAAACGCGGGCAAGAAAAAAGCCGTAAAGCTTTGATTTCTCTAGGCTTTACGGCTTTCTTGGGTCTTCCTGGGAAGACAAATTGGTGGAGCCGGGGGGATTTGAACCCCCGTCCGCCAGTACTCCGCTGTCGGTACTACATGCTTAGCCGTTTCTATTAAGTTAACCCTCAGCGACCCGAAGGGCAGGGTGCTTTGGGCGAGTTGTGTAAGTTTTAGCCGCTTCGTCCACAACGTACTGCACGGCGATCCTGTTCTATATGACAATCACTTCAGGTTTACAGGCATCCCCTAGTGATTGCTGGACCCGAAGGTGCCAGGAGGATGGCTAAGGCAGCTTACGCTGCGAGAGCTTGACCCTCGTAGGTTTCGTCATTGGCAACTATAGAAAGTTGCAACAGTGGATTTACGAGTTCTGTTACCAACTCGGCATGCACCTAGAGTTTCGCAACCGGCGTCGAATCCTAAACGGCCCCGATGCTTGCTGTGTATAACCAGCAAGCTTGCGGAGTCTACGCCAATCTGACGCAGAAGGCCAACCTCAAGGCTTATTTGCTTTCGCCACCTTTGTTGATGTTCTGGATACGCTGGAGCAACTGGGAGGTTGTGGAGATGCAAGCCTCGTTGTCACCCTTGGCCTGTTCGGCCTTGGCTTTCTCAACGCCGGTCTTGATGTCGTCACTGGTGTTTTCGCTGGTCTCACCCGAGGTTGCCATCGCGTCATTGATTTTCTGCAAGTTGATGGCGCACAGGTCATCTTTTGCGGGCTCATTGGCGAACACCGGAGAGGCCAACATTGCAGCAGCCACAAAAAGGCCAGCAAGCGCGGTACGTTTCATGGGGAAAACTCCTTGTGCACACGTTAGGCCCGGTGTCTCCGGGCTCGGTTATAAGCCCAAAACAGTGGGGCTCAAGCCAATTGACTATAGCCGGGCTCAAGGGTTCTGCTTTTATTTGGCCATCATCCGATTAATTTTTTTGTGCGTACAAAAGGGCTTTCCTGCCAAGGGTTGTTCTTGAGCGGCAGGCGCATTTTTTTGAGTTTTACACACCGATGCGCAGAGCGCTTCGGCGAGTGAGGCAGGAAATGGTTTGAGCAGGCACACGCGCCGTTTGGTGTTGTCGGTAAAGTGCATGGTGGATTTGACCAGAGAGCAGGGTCGACAAATCGGTGGGCAGTTTGGCCACGTAAAGAGCAGGACGCGCCTAAGTGCAAGCAGGCGCGTCTCGTTTTGACCTGATTCCCTAGTGCTGTAGCGTTTTGGCGGTGGTTACTCGATCCACCAGATACACCAATCCGTGGTAGTCGATGCCGCCATGTTGTGTCAGACCAATCTCGCACGTACGGCTGGTGGAGATTCCCTCGCTGCACTGCTGCACCGCGTCTTTCAAGGTGCGCAGCGAGTGGGCGTTCAGCTCCGGGGTGGTAAAGCCTTTATCACCCGCAAAGCCACAGCAGTGAATGCCTTCAGGGATGACGACCTCTTGGCTGCACAACCGCGCAATGTCGATCAGGGCCTGACTTTCGCCCAAGTGTTGCGTGCTGCACGTGACGTGCACGGCAATCGGCGCTGCTTGCGGGGTGAAGCGCAACTTATCCACAAGGTGAGTGCGAATAAACCGCACCGGGTCGTACAGGTCGAGGCGGGTTTCGCCCAGGTCTTGCACCAGCCGCAGGGTGCACGGGCTGGTGTCGCAGTAGATCGGATCAAGCCCGCCACGGCTGGCGTGGAGTAGGGCGCCGATCAGTTCCTGACGTTTGTGTTCGGCCTGTTCGGCGTACCCTTTTGAGGCAAACGGCTGGCCGCAACACAGGCTGTCCAGGTTGTCCGGGAACACCACTTGGTAACCGGCTTTTTCCAAAAGGCCGCGGGTTTTATCCAGGAGCGACATTTGCTCGCGGTCGCCCGCTGCAGGGCCCATGACGCGGGATACGCATGCGGCCAAATAGACCACGCGCGGGCGCGCATCTTTGACCGGCGGGGCGAAACGTATCGCCTGCTCAGGTTGCGGCATGGCATTGGTCCACAGGGGAACGCGCCCTTTGCTGGCCCTGGTCAGCGTGGCAGACAACCTGGCAAGACGCGGCGCACCCAGCATCATGCGCGCGCCATTGGCTACATGCAGCGTGAAGCGCGCACCTTGCAGCGTGGTCGCGAAGTGGTTGCCCAGCCAGTCGGCGGTCTTGGTGTGATCGGCTTTGCGCGCGCGCAGTTTCTTCACCAGCTCGCCCGTGTTGATACCGACCGGGCAGCGTTGGGCGCACAAACCGGTTGCGGCGCAAGTGTCGATGCCTTGGTATTCGTAGGCTTTTTCCAGCTCGCGGGTGTCCACGTCGGCGCGTTTTTTGGCCTGAATGTCACGCCAGATCACGATTCGTTGGCGCGGGCTGAGGGTCAAACCTTTAGACGGGCAGACCGGTTCGCAAAAACCGCACTCAATGCACTTATCCACAATCTCGTCAGCGGCGGGCAGCGGCTTGAGGTGTTTGAGGTGGATTTGCGGGTCTTCGCTGAGCACCACATCCGGGTTGAGAATGCCCTGCGGGTCGAGCAAGCGTTTGAGCGACCACATCAGTTGATAGGCATCGCTGCCCCATTCCAGCTCCACGAAGGGCGCCATGTTGCGGCCGGTGCCATGTTCAGCCTTGAGCGAGCCGCCGAACTCTACGGCGACCAACTGTGCCACGTCATCCATGAACGCTTGGTAGCGTGCGACTTCTTCTGGGCTGTTGAAGCCTTGGGTGAAGACGAAGTGCAGATTGCCTTCCAGCGCGTGTCCGAAAAGGATCGCTTCATCGTAGTGATGCTTGTCGAACAGCTCAATCAGACGGTTTACGCCGATGGCCAATTGTTCGACGGGGAAGGTTACGTCTTCGATGATCACTGTGGTGCCGGTTTTGCGCACAGCGCCTACGGCGGGGAAGGTATCTTTGCGAATCGCCCACAGTTTGGCGTTTTCGGCCGGGTCTTCGGTGAAATCGACTTGCTTCTCGACAGGGAATGCCGACAGTGAGCCCATGATGTGCGCCAACTGCTCGTGCAATAACGTCTGCGTGGCTGCGCGAGATTCGATCAGCAGTGCGCAAGCATTGTTCGACAGTTGCTGTACGAACGCCGGCATGCCGGGTTTGTCCTGCACAGAACGCAGGCTGCGGCGATCGAGCAGTTCAACGGCAGAAACGGGTTGGCTTTTCAACACAGTTACAGCGTTACAGCAGGTTTCCACGTCCGGAAACACGATCAGCGCCGACGCTTTGTGCGGGTGATCAATAACGGTGTCGTAGGTCACCGCGCTGATAAAACCGAGGGTGCCTTCGCTGCCCACCAACACGTGGCTGAGGATATCCAGCGGGTCGTCAAAATCCACCAAGGCGTTGAGCGACAGTCCGGTGGTGTTTTTCAGGCGGTATTTATGGCGGATTTTTGCAGCCAATTCAGTGTTTGCGCGGGTTTCGCGGGCCAATGTCTCAAGGTGTTCGAGCATGGCACCATGGCTTTGACGAAAGGCGGCAACACTGGCTGCATCCTCGGTGTCGATGCGCGTGCCGTCGGCTAGCACAACGCGCATGCCCGCCAGCGTGTGGTAAGTATTTTGCGCCGTGCCGCAGCACATGCCGCTGGCGTTATTGGCGACAATGCCGCCAATTTTGCACGCATTGATCGAAGCCGGGTCGGGGCCGATCTTGCGCCCGAACGGCGCCAGCCACGCGTTAGCCTGGGCGCCAATCACACCTGGCTGCAAACGGATTTGCATGCCCTGACTGCGAATTTCTTTAGCATTCCAGTTATCCCCGAGCACGATCAGCACCGAGTCGCTAATAGCCTGGCCGGACAAACTGGTGCCCGCTGCGCGGAAGGTCACCGAAACGTTGTCGCGCCTCGCTAAACGCAACAGTTCAACCACTTCATCTTCGGATTCAACCCGAACGACCAGTTTCGGAATCAATCGGTAGAAGCTCGCGTCGGTGCCGAATGCCAGCGTCGACAAGGCATCGGTGAAGCGCCGGTCGTGCGGGATCAGACATTCGGCGTCGCGCATAAACGTAGCGGGCAGGCTCATGCGTCCTCCAGGATCAACACCACCAGATCTTTCGGGCCATGGGCGCCATAGGCCAGCACTTGCTCGATGTCGGCGGTTTTTGAAGGGCCGGACACCAGCAAGGCATTGGTCGGCATGCCTGCGGCCCAGTTCATTTCACGCTGCACGTGATAGAAGTTGTCGCGGATTTGACTGGCCTTGAGCAGAGCGAAATGCACGGGCGGCACCAGGCTCATCAAGCGTGGTTCTTCGGGCGTGGGCCACAGGATCAGGCTGCCGGTGGCGGCAATGGCGCCCAAGGTGGTGGTCAGGCTGGCGGGCGTGTCATTGAACAGCTCGTCTTTCCATTCCTCTACTCGACGATCGTAGGCTTTGAGTGCAGGTAGTGCGGGATTTTGCGCCCAATGTGCCGCCACTTTTTGCCCGTGTGGCGTCGTCGGGGCGATCAGCAGGCTCGGCAGCTGACGGTCGGTGACCAATTGCGCCAACAGGGCAGGCCAGCCCTGCTCGGTGCTTAGGTGAATTTCGGTGTGCACCGCTTCCATCAACTTGCGCAGTTGCGGGATGCGCTGTTCGGGGGTGTAGGTCCAGGGTTGCGTCACCAGAACTTCGTCAAAGTTGTCAGCCACAGGTGTTGTTCCTGTCAGGCTTTTACGCAATTTAGTAAGGATGTTGTGTTTGGCGCTCATCACTGGTCTCCCGACTTTTTCGCCAAGTGCTCGCGGGCCATGTCATGCAGCGAGCGGGCAGCGGGTTTTGGGGCGCTGTGGTTTTGGGTCCATGGTCCTACATTGTTCGGCGTCAATCCGCGCAGGCGGGTGGCGGCTTTCAGGAACAAACGGTAGAGGTTGGGCGAGCTATTGAGTTTGGCCCAGGCGTTCCAGATGAAGCGCTCCTTACGCGAGTACTTGCTGCCCTGACCACGCATGATACGTGGCTGGGTGTCTGGCGCTTTGACGTTTTCTTCCCGCAGGCGACGCAGCAAGGCCGGGATAGGAATTTTGACCGGGCAGACCTCGCCGCAGGCGCCGCAAAGAGAAGACGCACTTGGGTGATCGGGCACTTTGGCCAGCCCGACCATGTGCGGTGTGATGATCGCGCCGATAGGACCGGGGTACACCTCGCCGTAGGCATGACCACCAATGCGCGTGTAAACCGGGCAGTGATTCATGCAGGCACCACACCGAATGCAATTGAGCGTCTGGCGCAGTTCACTGTCGGCAAACGCCTGGCTACGGCCGTTATCCAGCAATACCAGGTGCACCTCTTCGGGGCCGTCGAGCTCGCCGGGTTTGCGCGGGCCGGAGATCATGTTGACGTAAGTGGTGATGGGCTGGCCAAGGGCCGAGCGGGTCAGCAGCGACACTAGCGGCACCACATCGCGCAAGTTTTCGACGACTTTTTCGATACCGGTCACCGCGATGTGCACGGGCGGCACAGTGGTCGACATACGGCCGTTGCCTTCGTTTTCAACGAGCAGCAAGGTGCCGGTTTCGGCCACGGCGAAGTTCACGCCGGAAACCCCGATGTCCGCTTCAAAGAATTTTTGTCGCAGTACACGTCGGCCAATCTGGATCAGTTGGTCGACGTCCTTGGTGTATTCCACGCCGAGTTTGTTGTGAAACAAGTCGGCTACTTGCCCGGCGTTTTTATGGATCGCGGGCATGATGATGTGGGATGGCTTTTCGTTATCGAGCTGAACGATGTACTCACCCATGTCAGATTCCAGGCATTCAATGCCTTGGGCGCCGAGCACGTGGTTCATTTCCATCTCTTCGCTGACCATCGATTTGCCTTTGATCACTTGCTTGGCCGCACGGCGACGGGCAATCGACAAGACGATCTCGTTCGCTTCCTCGACGGTCTCGGCCCAATGCACTTGCACACCGTTGCGGGTCAAGTTGGCTTCCAGGCGTTCCAGCAGGTCGGGCAGTTTGGATAAGGCGCGGGCGCGGATGGCATTGCCCAGGGCGCGCAGGTGTTCGCGTTCGTGAGCATCACTGAAGGCCACGGCGCGTTTGGTCATCAAAGAGTCCATGGCACTGCGAAAGTTATTTCTCAGTTGTTTGTCAGCCAAGGCTTCGTGGGCGCGCTCGCGGAAGTCCTCTTCGACGGCGACAGTCGGGATCAGTGTGCTGGTGCTCATTGTTCACCTCCGGTGCGCTGCCACAAGAAACTGGCCAGGTGCTGGCCACGCAGGGATTGTTTTTGTTTTTCCAGTGAGCCGTTGATGTTCATCAGGCAGCCGCAGTCGGCGGTCAGCACTTGATGCGCGCCGGTTTCAATCAGGGAGCGGGTCTTGTCGGCCACCATCGCCCCGGAAATATCCGGCATACGCACGCTGAATGTCCCACCAAAGCCGCAGCATTCACTTTCATGGCTATGGTCGATGCGTTCAACGTTGCTCAATTGGGCCAGCATTTCGCGGCCGTGCAGGTGGGTGTTCATTTCGCGCCGTGCAGAGCAGGAGGTGTGCAGTGCGACTTTGACTGGTGCGCCGTGGTCCTTGAATTGGACCTTGCACACGAACAGCAGGAATTCGGTGAGTTCGAAGGTACGTTCGGCCAGGGCGTGAACGCGCTTCAGGGTCTCGGGTTCGTCTTTGAACAAGTCTTCATAGTGCTCGCGCAACATGCCCGCGCAGGAGCCGGACGGCACCACGACCGGGTAGTCCTCGGCAAACAGGGCGAGTTGTGAGCGAGCGACGGCGCGCGCCTGTTCGGTGTAACCCGAAGTGTAGGCCGGTTGGCCGCAACAGCTTTGCCCTTGCGGGTAGTCCACTTCAATGCCTTCGCGTTCCAGCAGGTGAATCGCGTCCATGCCGGCTTCGGGGAAGAACAGGTCGACTACGCAAGTGCCAAACAGGTAAACCTTGGCCGGTTTTTGCGTGGGATAAATGCGTGGAACAGGCAGGGGCGGTGCGACACGGGTCGCGTTGGGCACGGCGTTGTAGAAAAGCTCGCTCATCAGGCGTCTCCGGGTGGTCCCGGTTTTGTGTCCGCCAAGCGTAGAAGCCAGGCAGACCGGGTCGTGAATGGCTGTCGCCGGGGCGTACCCCGGCGATTTTAACGTGCGATAACCATAGACCTATTAGTGCACCAGCATGCCGGTGAACCAGTAGGCTTGAGCCAGCGTGATCAACCCCACAATGGTGGCGAAAAACAGGCTGTGTTTCAGGGTGAAGCGGAACAAGTCGGATTCTTTACCCACCAGGCCGGTCGCCGCACAGGCGACGGCGATCGACTGCGGTGAGATCATTTTTCCGGTTACGCCGCCGCTGGTGTTGGCGGCCACCATCAAGGTATCGCTGACACCGATCTGGTGCGCGGTGGTGGCTTGCAGCGAGCTGAACAGGGCGTTGGACGACGTGTCGGAGCCTGTCAGGAATACGCCCAGCCAGCCAAGAAACGGCGAGAAGAACGGGAAGGCAGCGCCCGTACCGGCCAATACAAGTGCCATGGTCGAGGACATGCCCGAGTAATTGGTGACGAAAGCGAAGGCCAGCACCATGCCGATGGACAAGATTGGCCAGCGCAGTTCGAAGAATGTCTCTTTCAAAGTGGTCAGACCAGTCTTGACGTCGATTTTCAACACCAGCATCGAGATTAGCGCCGAGAAGAAAATCGCAGTGCCGGTCGCGGATATCGGGTCGAGTTTGAACACGGCAGCAATGGCGGTCGGTGCATTGACGATTGGAGCCGTTTTGATCACCAGTTGGTCGAGGTGCGGGATCGCAAAGTTGAACACCCAGCCGTACATCGCGCCGCCTGGCGAGAACATGGCCTTGAACGGTTTTAGTGTCCAGATGGTGACCAGCACGGTCAGGATCAGGAATGGGGACCACGCTTTCAGAATTTGCATCAGGCTGTAAGGCGATGCCAGCAGGTTGCTTGGTTTGCCGAAACCACCTGCGCTGGCAGTCACGATAACGTCCGAAGTGACGCCCGCAATCTGCGCACCTGCGGTACGTTTAGGCTGCCAGACTTTCAGAAACAGGGTCAGGCTGACCAGGCTGGCGAGGGCTGAGGTGATGTCCGGCAGCTCGGGGCCAATGAAGTTGGAGGTGAAGTACTGGGTCACGGCGAAACTCAGACCGGCCACCAGTGATGCAGGCCAGGTTTCGCGCACGCCACGCAGGCCGTCCATCATGAACACTAGCCAGAATGGTACGAACAGTGACAGCAGCGGCAGTTGACGACCGGCCATGGCGCCGATTTTGAAGGCGTCGATGCCCGTTACTTGACCCGCCACTATGATCGGAATGCCCAGCGCGCCGAACGCGACCGGTGCGGTGTTGGCGATCAGGCACAGGCCCGCGGCGTACAGCGGGTTGAACCCCAGGCCAACCAGCAGCGCGGCAGTAATCGCGACCGGGGCACCGAAACCGGCTGCACCTTCAAGGAACGCGCCGAAGCAGAAGCCAATCAACAGCACTTGCAGGCGCTGGTCATCGGTGATCGACAGGACGGAGCTGCGGATAATTTCGAATTGACCGCTTTTTACGGTGAGTTTGTAGAGGAACACCGCGGCAACGATGATCCATGCAATTGGCCAGAGGCCGTAGGCAAATCCATAGCCCGCTGCTGCGAAGGCCATGTCGACAGGCATCTGGAAGGCGAAAATCGCCACCAGAATCGACAGAGCAAGCGTGATGCTGCCGGCGACGTGCCCTTTGAGACGGAACACGGCCAGAGCCAGAAAGAAGAATACGATCGGGACGACGGCGGCGAGTGCGGACAGGCCGAGGCTGCCGAGCGGACTATAGAGCTGTTGCCAGGTTTGCATATGGGGTGGCCCCTAATTGTTATTGGTCGTTGCTGCTGGTCGCGCTTGGCTAATTGGTATTACCAATTTACAACCGCTGTCGGCTAGGTTAAAAGCCTTATGAGGGATGTGTCAATTTGCCGCCCTAAATCTTTTGTCTGACAAAACGTTGCCATGGCATCTGATGGGGTGTTTGCGTTTGCGTCTGGCAGGTGTCTGAAGTGCGCTAATCAGCGAGAATGGCGGCCTCCGGCGTGTGGTCGGGAGGGTGGAGAGAGTTATGGGGTTTGATCAGATTCGTCAGCGCCGTTTGTCTGACGATATTGTCGAGCAGCTTGAGGGCATGATCCTTGAGGGCACGTTGAAGTCGGGCGAGCGCTTACCGGCCGAGCGTGCGTTGGCTGAACAATTCGGGGTGTCGCGCCCGTCGTTGCGCGAAGCGATCCAAAAATTGTCGGCCAAGGGGTTGCTGGTCAGTCGCCAGGGTGGTGGCAATTATGTCGCGACGTCACTGGGGTCGACCTTCAGTGACCCCTTGTTGCAACTGCTTGAAAGCAACCCCGAGGCGCAACGCGACTTGTTGGAGTTTCGGCATACGCTGGAAGCGTCCTGCGCGTTTTATGCCGCCCTACGTGCCACGGACGTGGACCGTGAGCGTCTGCGCATGGCGTTTGAACGGTTGCAAGATTGTTACACGCGGGTCGATGAGGTCAGTCGTGCCGAAGAGGGCGAGGCTGACGCGAGTTTTCACTTGGCGATTGCCGAGGCGAGCCATAACGCGGTGTTGTTACACACGATTCGTGGGTTGTTTGATTTGCTCAAGCGCAACGTGGTGACCAATATCGGCGGGATGTACAAGCAGCGCAGCGAAACGCGAGACATGCTCATCAGTCAACATCGCGAATTGTACCTGGCGATTATTGAAGGGCGGGCTGAGGATGCACGAGAGGTGTCCAGTCGGCATCTGATGTATGTGCAGGAAGTCTTGGAGGAGGTACGTCAGGAAGTTCAGCGCACAGCGCGTGCTGAGCGGCGCAATGGTTTGTGAGGGGTAAAACCTTCAGCAACAACAACGCTCGCGATTGAGGTCACCCTGATAGTCGGGTTGGGCTCATCGCGAGCTGGTAGGCAGTCGAAGAGGGTTAGTCTTCCTTGCCCTTGTTGCGTACCGCGCGTTGCAGCTCGCGATCGGAGTCGCGCTCGCGTTCGGTATGACGCTTGTCGTATTCCTTCTTGCCTTTACCCAGGGCAATTTCACACTTGATCAAGTGTTTGCTCCAGTAAAGCGAGAGGCAGACGCAGGCGTAACCCTTCTGCTGCACCGAGGCAAACAGCTTTTCAAGCTCGCGCTTGTTGAGCAGCAGTTTGCGGCTGCGCGTCGGGTCGGCAATAACGTGCGTGCTGGCGGTCGTCAGTGGGGCGATGTGGCTGCCGAGCAACCAGGCTTCACCGTCCTTGAGAAGCACGTAGCTGTCGACTAACTGTGCCTTGCCTGCACGCAGACTTTTTACTTCCCAGCCGGCCAGGACCAGACCAGCCTCGAACCGATGTTCGATGAAGTAATCGTGTCGCGCCTTTTTGTTCTGCGCGATGGTCCCTGTGGGGTGTTTCTTCTGTTTAGCCATAGGGGCGGCATTATAGGCAGTTGCGAGCAAGTCGGCTACGGGCACCTGCGTGCTTGAGCGCGTAGGTTGAATCCCGGACAATGCGCCCTCTTTTTTATCGGTTGGGCGTAGTAACGATGTCGACAGACAAGGTTTCTGTCCACGGCAGTTGGGCAAGCCGTTGGGTCTTTATTCTCGCTGCGACCGGTTCTGCCGTGGGTTTGGGCAGTATCTGGAAATTCCCCTACATGGTTGGCGTCTATGGGGGTGGTGCGTTTGTGCTGGTGTTTTTGGCCTGTATCGCGCTGATCGGTGTCCCGGTCATGCTGGCTGAAACGTTGATCGGGCGGCGCGCGCGGCTTAGTCCGGCAAATGCCTTGAAGGTACTGGCGGTGGAGGCAGGCCATTCGGCGCGATGGTCTTGGTGGGCTTTCGCCGGGATGATTACGGCATTACTGATTCTATCTTTTTACAGTGTGGTCGGCGGTTGGTCGCTGGATTACATCCTCAATATGGGCAAGGGCGATTTTCAGGGCGCGACGGCCGATCAGGTGGGGGCGTATTTCGGTCACGTCATCGCTGATCCGTGGCGGCTGACCTTCTGGCATACCGCGTTTATGTTGCTTTCTGCCTATGTGATTGCCAAAGGCGTAGTGGCTGGGCTTGAGCGCAGTTTGCGCATCATGATGCCGATTCTGTTTGTGCTGCTGTTGGTGTTGCTCGGGTACAGCATGACCACCGGGCATTTCATGGAAGGCGTGCATTTTATGTTCGACTTCAACCCTGATCGCGTGATGGACGGTTTGCTCGCCGCGATGGGGCATGCGTTTTTTTCCCTCAGTGTGGGTGTGGGTTCGATCATGATCTACGGTGCTTATATGCCGAAGAATGCGTCGATATCAGGGACGGTTGTAGGCGTGGCGTTGATCGATACGTTTGTCTCATTGCTCGCTGGGCTGGCATTGTTTCCAATTGTGTTTGCATCGGGTTTGAACCCCAGTGAAGGACCGGGACTGATGTTTGTCACGTTGCCTTTTGCGTTTGGCAACGTGGCGTTTGGCCAATTGATGGGGGTGGTGTTTTTTGTGCTGGTGGCTGTTGCGGCCTGGAGTTCGGCCATTTCCCTGCTCGAACCAATGGTGGCTTATCTGGTAGAGCGAACCAAAATCCGTCGTTTGTGGGTCACTTTCTGGCTGGCGTTCAGTTGCTGGTTTGTCGGATTGGGTACGGTGTTCTCGTTCAATATCTGGAAGCAGGCCAAATTTTTCGTGAACGAAGAATCCGGTTTTCGCCTCTACCAATGGGGTGCGGAGCATGGTCTTGACTTCTTTGGTGTCGTCGATTTCCTCACCTCGCGTATCATGCTGCCTTTGGGTGGACTGTGTTTCGTAGTCTTTGCGGGCTGGATCATGGGCCGTGGTGCGGTTCGCGACGAGTTGTCGATGCGCAGCCCGGTGTTGTTCGCCTTGACTCTTTTTTTGATGCGCTATGTGGCGCCACTCGGCATCCTGATCGTGTTTGCCGCCCAGCTGTGGAAGTAACGCTGACATGACTACCCATATTCAACGCTCCGCCTTGTTGCCTTATCCCGCGCAGGCTTTGTATGACTTGGTCAATGATGTGGCCAAGTACCCCGAGTTTTTGCCGTGGTGCTCCTCGGCCGAGATCCTTGAACGTACGGAGGTGCTCATGCGCGCCAGTCTGGGCGTGGCAAAGGGCGGCTTGAGCCAGCACTTTGTGACGCGCAATACGCTGGTGCCGGGCCAGTCGATCGAGATGAACCTGGAGGAGGGGCCGTTCACCAAGCTGCATGGTGTGTGGGTCTTCAAACCGTTGGGCGAAAAAGCCTGCAAGATCAGCCTGGACATGACGTTTGACTACGCGGGCGCGCTAGTCAAAGCCACACTGGGACCCTTGTTCAATCAGGCGGCCAACACCTTGGTGGATGCGTTCTGCCAACGCGCCAAGCAACTGTATGGCTGAGTCTATGATTGCCATTGAGGTGGTGTACGCTTCGGTCGAGCGACAGCGTCTACTGGCGCTGACTGTTGCTAAAGGCACCAGCGTGCGCTCAGCCGTTTTAGCGTCGGGCTTGAGTGAAGCGTTCCCGGAACTTGATTTGGCAAATTGCCCGGTTGGAATCTTCGGTAAACAAATTAATGCCCCTGAAGACCGAGTGTTGGAAGCCGGTGATCGAGTGGAAATTTATCAACCGCTTGTGGCTGATCCCAAAGAAATTCGTCGTCAACGTGCTGCGAGAGCGGCAGAGGCCAAGCGCCTTAACCCTTCCTCATAGTTTTCGCTGACAACAAAAAGCCCGGCACGCCGGGCTTTTTTGTACCGAACGCTTATTGTTCGGTTGTATCCAGAGGTTCTGGAGTCGGGACAGGCACTGTTTCGACTCCGTCGACATCCTTCTGGATTTGATCCAGCAACGATCCAGGCTTGGCCGGGACCTCACTCTTCTCGGTTGGAGCAGCCGGCGTGGTCACATTTGCGCCGCCGTCTTTGCCGAGAATGGCTTCGTCTTTGCTGACGCCAGGCATGAAGTCGCCTGACAAGCTGACGAGCTGGTCGTTTTCATTGAAGAACACGCTGACGCGTTCCTGTTGGCGTTCACCGCCGCCTGGTTGGAGGCTATACAAGTAATCCCAACGATCCGGATGGAATGTATCGGTCAGCAGGGCGTTCCCCATGATAAACCGCACTTGCCGGCGGGTCATTCCCGGGCGTAACTGGTTTATCATGTCCTGCGTGACGACATTGCCCTGCTGGATGTCGATTTTGTAAACCCCGGGGAATGAACAACCGGCGAGTGCGAGCAGTCCCACAAAGGTGAAACTGGTTAGCAAGAGCTTGGTGTTTTGCATCGGTGGGCGACTTCCACTATCTTGGCTGGGACAACGTAAACGCCGATCATACCCGTATTAAGAGAAGCTGCGAAGCGGCTTCCGCGAGAAAGCTAACCATGGTTGAAAATAGCGAACTACGTAAGGCCGGACTTAAGGTGACTCTGCCGCGAGTCAAAATTCTACAAATGCTTGATTCTGCTGATCAGCGTCACATGAGTGCCGAGGATGTTTACAAGGCACTTATGCAGGCAGGCGAGGACGTCGGTCTGGCCACGGTTTATCGTGTGCTGACCCAGTTCGAGTCCGCCGGGCTGGTGATTCGCCACAATTTCGATGGCGGTCATGCGGTGTTCGAGTTAGCAGATGCTGACGGTGGCCACCACGACCATATGGTCAACGTTGAAAGCGGAGAAGTGATTGAGTTTTTCGATGAAGACATCGAGAAGCTGCAGCACGCAATCGCCGAGAAACATGGCGTTGAGCTGGTGGATCACAACTTGGTTCTCTACGTACGTAAGAAAACCAAGTAAGCAAGGCACGCGAATTCAGGTTCGTGAAACGATCGAAGGCGACCCAAGGGTCGCCTTCGTGCTTTCTGGGGGATGACCGTTCGTCGTTAAGCTGCCTGATTTTTTGCTGATACGACCATTTTCTTCGCGTGCGCCAAAGACTCTTTGGTCAGATCGATGCCGCCCAGCATGCGCGCAACCTCTTCCACGCGCTCTTTTTGACTCAGTTTGGATACCGCTGTACGCGTAGCCTCGCTGTCCCTAACTTTGTGCACGAAAAGATGCTGGTGGCACTGCGCAGCGACTTGAGGCAAGTGTGTGACGGTCAAGACTTGACCGCGGTCGCCGAGGCGGCGTAGCAGTTGACCTACAATCTCGGCTGTAGGGCCGCCAATACCCACGTCCACTTCGTCGAAGACCAGAGTCGGAACGCGTGAGGTTTGCGCGGTGATTACCTGAATAGCCAAGCTGATACGTGACAGTTCACCGCCAGACGCTACTTTGGCCAGCGCTTTGAGCGGCTGTCCGGGGTTTGCGCTGACCAGCAGTTCGACGTGTTCCAGGCCGAAAGGCTGTGGGTCGGTACTGTTTTGCGGCTTTAATTCAATGACGAAACGACCTCCCGGCATGCCGAGGCGCTGAATTTCTTCTTCTACAGCGCTGCCCAGGCGCGTAGCGGCCTGAGTGCGAATGTTGCTGAGTTCACGCGCGCATTCTTGATAATGACGTGCAAACGCTGTCAGCTCAGTGGCCAGCCTTTCGATGGATTCATCATTGGCGTTCAGCGTTTCCAGCTCATCCATCAATTTTTGTTGCAGGGCATAGACCTCGGCAGGTTGAACGCGATGTTTGCGTGCCATGGTATAGATGGAGTCGAGACGCTCCTCCAAATATTGCAGGCGACGCGGGTCAGCATCGAAGTGGTCGAGAAAGCGATTCAGCTCACCGACTGCTTCTTCAACCTGGATCTGGGCACTGGCAAGCAAATCAGAAGCTTCGTTCAGTGCGCTGGTATTGTTGTTGACACTGGCCAAGCGATTGAGGCTGCCGGTGAGCGTGTTAAGCACATTGCCGGAGTCGCTTTCACTGCATTGCTCGACCACTTGGCGGCAAATTGAAAGTAAAGCTTCGGCATTGGTAAGGCTTTTGTGTTCCTGCTCCAGCTCTTCCAGCTCATTTTCAGCAAGCGCCAGGTTGTCTAGCTCTTCGAGTTGATAGCTGAGCAACTGATGGCGAGCTTGCTGCTCATCGCCAGAGTTGGAAAGATGCTCAAATTCTTGTTTGGTTTGACGCCAGCGTTGTGCCGCGAGCTGTACCTGTCGGGCCAAGTCGGTCGCGCCTGCAAATTCATCAAGCAACCGACGGTGTGTTTCGGGTTTTAGCAGCGATTGATGTTCATGTTGGCTATGAATGTCGATCAACAGCTCGCCAAGGGCTTTGAGGTCGCCTTGTGGACAAGGCGTGCCGTTGATATAGCCACGGGAACGTCCCTCGCTGGTAATGACTCGCCGCAGAATGCAGGGGCCGTCATTCTCGAGATCCCGTTCGGCCAGCCATGCTTGTGCTTCGGGGATTTCTTGCAAATCGAAAGTGGCGAGAATGTCTGCCTTGTCTGCGCCAGGACGCACGACACCACTGTCCGCGCGGTCGCCCAGCGTTAACCCCAGGGCATCGAGCATGATCGATTTGCCGGCGCCGGTTTCGCCAGTGATTACACTCATACCGCGATCGAGTTCCAGATCGAGATGTTCAACGATGGCGTAGTTGTGTACGGACAGGTGCACCAGCATGGGGGCCGCTCCAAAACGTAATGTCTGGTTATTTATACAGTGTTTTTGAGCGGGCTGACAATGGGCAGGCTTAGTTCGATTTACACCGCATTTGCTATTTTTTAGGTCGTTTGGTTTTTTGGTAGAGCGTGCGCTTGATTGAGATAACTCATACCTTCCGTTTTTCTGGCTCTTGAACCTGAGAATTGCGACCCCATATACCTTGGCACAAGCGCGAACTCGAATTCGCGGACAAAGTTTGAAAGGAGAAATCTATGGCAGACGAACAGACTATGGATACGCAGAACCAAGATGCTAATCAGGCCGCCGATGCATCAGGCGAAGATCTGGTAGCCCGTGTGCAGGTGCTTGAAGAGCAACTGGCAGCCGCCAATGATCAGGCTCTGCGTGTAGCTGCCGATCTGCAGAACGTCCGCCGCCGTGCCGAGCAGGACGTTGAGAAAGCACATAAATTTGCTCTGGAAAAATTTGCTGGCGATCTGTTGCCAGTGATCGACAGCCTGGAACGTGGGCTTGAACTGTCGAGCCCTGATGACGAGAGCATTCGACCGATGCGTGAAGGTATCGAGCTGACGCTCAAAATGTTCCAGGACACCCTGAAGCGTTATCGACTGGAGGCCATTGATCCGCACGGCGAACCGTTCAATGCCGAGCATCATCAGGCGATGGCCATGCAAGAAAGTGCTGACGTTGAGCCCAATAGCGTTCTTAAGGTGTTCCAAAAGGGTTATCAACTCAATGGCCGCCTGTTGCGCCCGGCGATGGTCGTGGTAAGCAAGGCGCCGGCACCGGTTTCGCCTTCAATTGATGAGCAGGCTTGAAATCGGTCGCAAGGCCCCCATTTAGAAGTCAAGCGTTTAATTAATGCCGCAGTTGGTCATTACTGCTGCGGCAAAAAAATTCAAATTTAGGGAGAGTTAACATGGGCAGAATTATCGGTATTGACTTGGGCACCACCAACTCGTGTGTGTCTGTTCTGGAAAACGGCAAGGCCAAAGTGATTGAAAACGCAGAAGGCGCGCGTACTACGCCTTCGATCATTGCGTACGCCAACGACGGCGAAATTTTGGTTGGCCAGTCGGCCAAGCGTCAGGCAGTGACCAATCCGCATAACACCCTGTACGCGGTGAAGCGTCTGATCGGTCGTCGTTTTGATGAAGAAGTTGTACAGAAAGACATCCAGATGGTGCCTTACAAAATCGTCAAGGCAGACAATGGCGATGCTTGGGTTGAAGTGAACGGCCAAAAAATGGCTCCGCCACAAATTTCGGCTGAAATCCTGAAAAAAATGAAGAAAACCGCCGAAGACTACCTCGGCGAGCCAGTGACTGAAGCGGTTATTACCGTTCCGGCTTACTTCAACGACAGCCAGCGTCAGGCAACCAAAGACGCGGGCCGTATTGCTGGTCTGGACGTAAAACGCATCATCAACGAACCTACCGCAGCTGCTCTGGCTTACGGTATGGACAAAGCGAAGGGCGACCACACTGTCATCGTTTATGACTTGGGTGGCGGTACATTCGACGTGTCGGTAATTGAAATTGCTGAAGTTGATGGCGAGCATCAGTTTGAAGTGCTGGCAACCAATGGTGACACGTTCCTGGGTGGTGAAGACTTCGATATCCGTCTGATCGACTACCTGGTTGACGAGTTCAAGAAAGAAAGCGGCATGAACCTTAAAGGTGACCCGCTGGCGATGCAGCGTCTGAAAGAAGCTGCTGAAAAAGCCAAAATCGAACTGTCTTCGAGCCAGTCGACTGACGTGAATCTGCCTTACATCACTGCAGATGCCGCTGGTCCTAAGCACTTGAACGTGAAGATCTCTCGCGCCAAGTTGGAATCGCTGGTTGAAGATCTGGTTCAGCGCACAATCGAGCCTTGCCGTCTGGCGTTGAAAGATGCCGGCATTGATGTGGGTGCTATCAACGATGTCATTCTGGTTGGTGGTCAGACCCGTATGCCATTGGTGCAGAAGCTGGTAACTGAGTTCTTTGGCAAAGAAGCACGTAAAGACGTGAACCCGGACGAAGCGGTTGCCATGGGTGCTGCTATTCAGGGCGCGGTTTTGGCGGGTGATGTTAAAGATGTACTGTTGCTGGACGTAAGCCCGCTGACGTTGGGTATCGAAACCATGGGCGGCGTGATGACGCCTCTGATCGAGAAAAACACCACGATTCCTACCAAGAAATCGCAAGTGTTCTCGACTGCAGACGATAACCAGGGCGCGGTAACCATTCACGTGCTTCAAGGTGAGCGTAAGCAAGCGGCTCAGAACAAGTCGTTGGGTAAATTCGACTTGGCTGACATTCCACCAGCTCCACGTGGCGTGCCTCAGATCGAAGTGACTTTCGATATCGATGCCAACGGCATTTTGAACGTAAGTGCGAAAGACAAGGCGACTGGCAAGTCTCAGTCCATCGTGATCAAGGCTAACTCGGGTCTGTCCGAGGAAGAGATTGCTCAGATGGTGCGTGATGCTGAGGTCAACGCTGAAGAAGACCGCAAGTTCGAAGAGCTGGCCGCTGCACGTAACCAGGGCGACGCGCTGGTTCACTCGACTCGTAAAATGATCGCTGATGCTGGCGACAAGGTTACCGAGGAAGAGAAAGCAGCGATCGAAGCCGCTGTAGTTGCTCTTGAAGCTGCTGTTAAGGGCGATGACAAAGCCGCTATCGACGCCAAGGTTGAAGAGCTGTCCAAAGTGTCGGCTCCGGTTGCTCAGAAGATGTACGCCGAGCAAGCGAACCCTGCGGACGCTGCGTCCAAGCCAGCTGACTCGGCTGAAAAAGCTGACGACGTTGTCGACGCTGAGTTTGAAGAAGTAAAAGACAACAAGTAATTAGCTTGTTTGTCGGCCGGTTGACCGTGCACATGCGGTGACTGGTAGGATGTCGCCGCGCGGGAGCTAGCTCCCGCGTTGGCGTGTCTGGAGTTGAAGAATTTTTACAGCATGCGACAAGGTCGGGTGCTGGCGGTCTGGCTCGAAACCTTCTTGTATTTCGGCCTGTAGTTACCGCTCCTGTCGGCCAACGCATTGGCTGTTAATCAGAAACCAAAATCGTTGAAAAAGACGTGAGTCGAGACTGATCTCTATCGGGCTTGGCGGGTTTGGTGAGGCTCGGGAGGGTTTTGCCGAACGTCCTTGAGAGTGCAAAGAATTATGGCAAAGCGCGACTATTACGAAATTTTGGGTGTTGAGCGCACCTCTACCGAGGTAGAGCTGAAAAAAGCTTATCGCCGTTTAGCAATGAAGCATCACCCGGATCGCAATCCAGACGACAAGGCTTCTGAAGAGCTTTTCAAAGAGGCCAATGAGGCCTATGAAGTCCTCTCGGATTCAAGCAAGCGTGCTGCTTACGATCAGTATGGCCATGCTGGCGTAGACCCGCAGATGGGTGGCGGCGGTGGTGGTTTTGGTGGGCAGAATTTCTCCGATATTTTCGGGGATGTGTTCAGTGATTTCTTTGGTGGTGGTCGTGGCGGCTCCCGGGGTGGTGCTCAGCGCGGTAGCGATTTGCGCTATACGCTGGAGCTGGACCTGGAAGAGGCTGTTCGCGGTACAACCGTCAATATCCGTGTTCCGACGCAAGTTAATTGCAAGCCGTGCGATGGCTCGGGAGCCAAGAAGGGTTCATCGCCCGTCACGTGCCCGACGTGTGGCGGCATTGGTCAAGTTCGCATGCAGCAGGGTTTCTTTGCTGTGCAGCAGACCTGTCCGCGCTGCCATGGCCAAGGCAAGATCATCTCCGACCCTTGCGACAGTTGTCACGGTGCGGGTCGTGTAGAAGAGTACAAAACCCTTTCTGTAAAAGTGCCTGCTGGCGTGGATACAGGTGACCGTATTCGTCTTTCCGGTGAAGGTGAGGCGGGCGTTCAAGGTGGCCCTACCGGCGACCTTTATGTGGTGATCGATGTGCGCGAGCACGCGATTTTTCAGCGCGATGGCAAGCATCTCTTCTGCGAAGTGCCAATCAGCGTGGCAGATGCCGCGCTAGGTGCTGAGCTTGAAGTGCCGACGCTGGATGGTCGGGTCAAGCTGAAAATTCCGGAAGGTACTCAGACCGGCAAGCAGTTCCGCCTGCGCGGCAAGGGTGTTGCTCCAGTGCGTGGTGGTGGTGCCGGTGATTTGATGTGTCGCGTTGTGGTTGAAACGCCTGTCAAATTGAGTCGTCGCCAGCGCGAGCTGATGGAAGAGTTCCGAACTACCCTCGAAGGTGATAGCAGTCATTCGCCGAATGCCACAGGCTGGTTTGAAGGCGTGAAACGCTTCTTCGGCGATTTGTAAGGGGCAGGTCATGCGACGTATTGCTGTGATGGGCGCTGCCGGGCGCATGGGCAAGACACTGGTTGATGCCGTGCAACAGCGCTCGCCGCTGGGTGGTCTTACTGCGGCGATCGTTCGTCCGGGGAGCACGTTGGTGGGTGCTGATGCTGGCGAGTTGGCGTCTCTTGGGCGGATCGGTGTGCCGTTGTCCTCCAGTCTGGAGGCGGTCATTGACGAGTTTGATGTGTTGATCGACTTCACGTTGCCGGAGGTCATGCTGAAAAACCTGGAAATTTGCCGTCGTTCAGGCAAAGCCATGGTGATTGGTACGACCGGGCTGACTCAGTCTCAAAAGCAACAGTTGTCCGAAGCGGGTCAAGACATTCCGATCGTCTTTGCCGCGAACTTCAGTGTTGGCGTCAATCTCTCGCTCAAGCTGCTTGATATGGCGGCGCGCGTGATGGGTGATGATGCGGATATTGAAATCATTGAGACGCACCATCGTCATAAGATCGATGCGCCTTCGGGGACTGCGCTGCGCATGGGTGAAGTGATTGCGGATGCATTGGGGCGTGATTTGGAGAAAGTCGCGGTCTACGGTCGCGAAGGTCATACCGGCGCTCGTGAACGCGAAACCATTGGCTTTGCAACGGTGCGTGGCGGTGATGTGGTCGGTGATCACACGGTACTGTTTGCGACTGAAGGCGAGCGACTCGAAATTACCCATAAGGCCTCCAGTCGTATGACCTTTGCTAAGGGCGCGGTTCGGGCTGCGTTGTGGCTGGACGGGCGTGAGCCTGGTCTCTACGACATGCAGGATGTTCTCGACCTGCGTTGATCGCTCCCTGTAAAATCCGGCGGCTGGTGCGTCCGCCGCCGGATTTTTAACTGCTAAGCGATGTCCTGTCGCAATCTCGAGCCTTTTAGGCGTTTTAGCGGTAGACCAAAAAAGCATTTTTCTGTAACCTACAGCTTTAGTGTGTCCACTAAAAGCGCGCAGATTATTCGATGAAAAAGCGGGGTGACGTGTCCATACGTCACTCCGCTTTTTTACAACCTGCGATCGCCCTTTCAGGTTTTATTTACGGGAGGTCTTCTTGACTAAGCAAGCCATACTCGCCCTTGCTGATGGCAGCATTTTTCGCGGCGAAGCCATTGGAGCTGACGGTCAAACCGTTGGTGAGGTCGTTTTTAACACCGCAATGACCGGCTATCAGGAAATCCTTACCGATCCTTCCTACGCTCAGCAAATTGTTACCCTGACTTACCCGCATGTAGGCAATACCGGTACTACACCGGAGGATGCCGAGTCTGATCGTGTCTGGTCCGCAGGTCTGGTTATTCGTGATTTGCCTTTGGTTGCTAGCAACTGGCGCAACACGATGTCGTTGTCGGATTACCTGAAAGCCAACAACGTTGTGGCGATTGCAGGCATTGATACACGTCGCCTGACCCGTATTCTGCGTGAGAAAGGCTCGCAGAACGGTTGCATCATGGCGGGTGACAATATTTCGGACGAAGCTGCCATTGCAGCAGCACGAGGTTTCCCGGGCCTGAAGGGCATGGACCTGGCGAAAGTCGTCAGCACCGAGAAGGCCTATGAGTGGCGCTCCAGCGTCTGGAATCTTGCGACCGACAGCCACCCGACCCTGGATGCCTCTGAGCTTCCTTACCACGTCGTTGCCTACGACTATGGCGTGAAGTGGAACATCTTGCGCATGCTGGTTGAGCGCGGTTGCCGCGTGACGGTCGTGCCCGCTCAGACCCCGGCCAGCGATGTTCTGGCGTTGAATCCGGATGGGGTGTTCCTGTCCAACGGCCCAGGCGATCCAGAGCCTTGTGACTATGCAATCAAGGCCATTCAAGAGGTGCTGACCACCGAGATTCCGGTTTTCGGTATCTGCCTGGGTCATCAGCTGCTGGCGTTGGCCTCCGGTGCCAAGACCGTGAAAATGGGTCATGGTCACCATGGCGCCAACCACCCGGTTCAGGATCTGGATACGGGTGTTGTGATGATCACCAGTCAGAACCACGGTTTTGCGGTGGATGAAGCCACTTTGCCTGCCAACGTGCGTGCGATTCACAAGTCGCTTTTTGATGGCACGCTGCAGGGTATTGAGCTGACCGACAAGAGCGCATTCAGCTTCCAGGGTCACCCTGAAGCGAGCCCGGGCCCGAACGACGTAGCACCGCTGTTCGACCGTTTCATCAACGAGATGGCCAAGCGCCGCTAATCCGTTTCCTGTGAATGAAGTCGCCCAAGGCGGCCCCGAGCACCGGCGGCCCTTGGGGGCTTCAGGGAAAAGATTACCGGCTTGCCCACTGACCTGCGGATTTGAGTGACAAACCCATGCCAAAACGTACAGACATAAAAAGCATCCTGATCCTCGGCGCTGGCCCGATCGTTATCGGCCAGGCTTGCGAGTTCGACTACTCTGGCGCTCAGGCGTGCAAAGCCCTGCGTGAAGAGGGTTATCGCGTCATTCTGGTGAACTCCAACCCGGCCACCATCATGACCGACCCGGATATGGCTGATGCTACGTATATTGAGCCGATCAAGTGGCAAACGGTCGCCAAGATCATCGAAAAAGAGCGTCCTGATGCTCTGTTGCCCACCATGGGTGGGCAGACGGCGCTTAACTGTGCATTGGACCTGGAGCGCGAAGGTGTTCTGGAGAAATTCAATGTAGAGATGATCGGTGCC
Organism: Pseudomonas sp. WS 5078; assembly: GCF_012985745.1. Lineage (NCBI taxonomy): Bacteria > Pseudomonadati > Pseudomonadota > Gammaproteobacteria > Pseudomonadales > Pseudomonadaceae > Pseudomonas > Pseudomonas sp. WS 5078. The sequence goes on from NZ_JAAQWX010000013.1 coordinate 88,328, forward strand.
AATGCGGACACCATTGACAAGGCGGAAGACCGTTCGCGTTTCGATAAGGCGATGAAGTCCATCGGCCTTGATTGCCCGCGTTCCGGCATCGCCCATAGCATGGAAGAAGCTAACGCTGTTCTCGAGAAGCTGGGCTTCCCGTGCATCATTCGTCCGTCCTTCACCATGGGCGGCACCGGTGGCGGTATTGCTTATAACCGTGAAGAGTTTGAGGAGATCTGCTCCCGTGGCCTGGACTTGTCCCCAACCAAGGAGCTGCTGATCGACGAGTCTTTGATCGGCTGGAAAGAGTACGAGATGGAAGTTGTCCGCGATAAAAAGGACAACTGCATCATCGTGTGCTCGATCGAGAACTTTGACCCGATGGGTGTGCACACCGGAGACTCGATCACTGTTGCGCCTGCGCAGACCTTGACGGACAAGGAATACCAGATCATGCGTAACGCCTCGCTGGCGGTGCTGCGTGAGATCGGTGTTGAAACTGGCGGCTCCAACGTGCAGTTCGGTATTTGCCCAGACACTGGCCGCATGGTCGTGATCGAAATGAACCCGCGCGTGTCCCGTTCGTCGGCGCTGGCCTCAAAAGCCACGGGCTTTCCGATTGCGCGTATCGCCGCCAAGCTGGCAATTGGTTACACCCTCGATGAGCTGCAAAACGAAATCACGGGCGGCAAAACCCCTGCATCTTTCGAGCCTTCCATCGACTACGTCGTGACCAAGATGCCTCGCTTCGCATTTGAGAAGTTTGCCAAGGCTGATGCTCGCCTCACCACTCAGATGAAGTCCGTGGGTGAAGTGATGGCTATTGGCCGGACCTTCCAGGAGTCGCTGCAAAAAGCATTGCGCGGTCTTGAAGTGGGCGTTTGCGGCTTGGATGAAAAGCTCGATTTGAGCAACCCGGAAAGCATGGCCGTACTCAAGCGCGAGCTGACAGTGCCTGGTGCCGAGCGTATCTGGTATGTGGCTGATGCGTTCCGTGCGGGCATGACGGTCGAAGACATCTTCGGCATGAACATGATTGATCCCTGGTTCCTGGTGCAGATCGAGGACCTGATCAAGGACGAAGAGAAGATCAAGACGCTGGGTCTGGCCAGTATCGATCGCGACATGATGTATCGTCTCAAGCGCAAAGGGTTCTCCGATCAGCGTCTGGCCAAACTGCTGGGTGTTACCGAGAAAAACCTGCGTCGCCATCGTCACAAGCTGGAAGTGTTCCCGGTCTACAAGCGCGTTGATACCTGCGCGGCCGAGTTTGCAACTGACACCGCGTACATGTACTCGACCTATGAGGAAGAGTGCGAAGCGAATCCTTCGGGTCGCGACAAAATCATCATTCTGGGTGGTGGCCCGAATCGTATCGGTCAAGGTATCGAGTTCGACTACTGCTGTGTGCATGCGGCACTTGCGCTGCGCGCAGATGGTTACGAAACCATCATGGTGAACTGCAACCCGGAAACTGTTTCCACGGACTACGACACTTCGGATCGTCTGTATTTCGAATCCGTCACGCTAGAGGACGTGCTGGAAATCGTACGGGTCGAGAAGCCAAAAGGCGTGATTGTTCAGTACGGCGGCCAGACTCCACTGAAACTGGCACGAGCCCTTGAAGAAGCTGGCGTCCCGATCATTGGCACCAGTCCGGATGCTATCGACCGCGCTGAAGATCGCGAGCGCTTCCAGCAAATGGTTGAGCGCTTGAACCTGCGTCAGCCGCCAAACGCAACCGTACGCAGTGAAGATGAAGCCATTCGTGCTGCCAGCAAGATTGGTTACCCTCTGGTGGTTCGTCCTTCCTACGTGTTGGGCGGTCGTGCGATGGAAATCGTTTACGAAGAAGAAGAGCTCAAGCGTTACCTGCGTGACGCCGTGAAAGTGTCCAACGACAGCCCTGTGCTGCTCGATCACTTCCTCAACTGTGCCATCGAGATGGATGTCGATGCAGTGTGCGACGGTACTGATGTAGTGATCGGCGCGATCATGCAGCACATTGAGCAGGCAGGTGTTCACTCGGGTGACTCCGCTTGCTCGTTGCCTCCCTATTCGCTGCCGCTGCACATCCAAGATGAGATGCGCGAACAGGTCAAGAAGATGGCGCTGGAATTGGGTGTTGTCGGCCTGATGAACGTTCAGCTGGCGTTGCAAGGCGAAGATATCTATGTGATTGAAGTGAACCCGCGCGCTTCGCGTACCGTTCCTTTCGTCTCCAAGTGCATCGGTGTTTCGTTGGCAATGATTGCTGCGCGCGTCATGGCAGGTAAGACCCTGAAGGAAATCGGCTTCACTAAAGAAATCATTCCTAACTTCTACAGTGTGAAGGAGGCGGTATTCCCATTCGCCAAATTCCCGGGTGTAGACCCGATTCTTGGCCCTGAGATGAAGTCCACCGGTGAAGTGATGGGTGTGGGTGATACATTCGGCGAAGCATTTGCCAAAGCTCAAATGGGCGCGAGCGAAGTATTGCCGACTGGAGGTACCGCTTTCATCAGCGTTCGTGACGACGACAAGCCTTTGGTGGCAGGCGTTGCGCGTGACTTGATCGCGCTGGGTTTTGAAGTGGTTTCGACAGCTGGCACCGCTAAATTTATCGAGGCCGCGGGCTTGAAAGTACGCCGCGTCAATAAGGTGACCGAAGGTCGCCCTCACGTTGTCGATATGATCAAAAATGACGAAGTCACGTTGATCATCAATACGACTGAAGGCCGTCAGTCGATTGCTGACTCTTATTCCATTCGTCGTAACGCCTTGCAGCACAAGATTTATTGCACCACGACTATTGCTGCTGGCGAAGCGATCTGTGAAGCGCTTAAATTCGGCCCTGAAAAAACCGTACGTCGCTTGCAGGATCTACACGCAGGATTGAAGGCATGAGCATAACCAAGTACCCAATGACGGTTCAGGGCGCTAAGGCTCTGGAAGAAGAGCATGCGCACCTCACCAAGGTTGTTCGTCCCAAGCTGAGCCAGGATATTGGCACGGCGCGTGAGCTGGGCGACCTGAAGGAAAATGCTGAATACCATGCTGCTCGTGAGCAGCAAGGTATGGTTGAGGCGCGTATTCGTGACATCGAAGGCCGCATGCAGAACGCGGTCATCATCGATGTGACGACTATTCCGCATACCGGGAAGGTGATTTTCGGTACGACGGTGGAGATTGCTAACGTTGAAACTGATGAAAGCGTGACCTACCAGATCGTTGGCGAAGATGAAGCTGACTTCAAACTCGGAAAAATCTCTGTCGGGTCGCCGCTTGCTCGCGCCTTGATCGCCAAGGAGGAGGGGGATGTGGTGGCCGTAAAGACACCAAGCGGTGTGATTGAGTACGAGATTGTTGAAGTACGCCACATCTGAAAACAGGCGCCCGCTTCAAGCGGGCGCACTGGTTTGGCAGCTAGCCCAGGTATTCTGGGTTGGCGGCTTGTGGTTGATGCATTTAGGATTATTGCCGGTGCTGATCCGAATCGGATTGGCACCGCTGCTGGTCGAGGAGATCGGCAATACGCTGGGAGTGCTGCTGGTGATATTTGCAGCTGTCTGTGCAATCGTGCAGGCGTTGGTATTGGCCGGGGTGGAAGGCGTAGAAAGTGTGTGGCGCGACTTGCGTGGGCAATTATTACTGATGGTATTGCTCGGTTGCGCGTTTTACTTGGCAGGATATTTATGGCTGCCTGAGGCATTGCGCTGGCAATCGTTTTTTTACTGGGTGGTGGGTTTTTCGGGTTTGATTCTGGTGCTGCAGCCTGTTCCGGGCAAGAGTATCAGGGCGCGCGTTGCACGCCCTTGACCCTTGTCGGCATCACTTAAAGCGATGGATGTTCGACAGTTGCTTGTTTACATTGGCATTCTTGCGGTACAGAAGCGCCATTTTGCCAATTACCTGAACCAGCTCTGCCTTGCCGCTTTTGCAGAGTTCTGCAATGGCAGCCAGGCGAGATTCGCGATCCAGGATGTTGACTTTGATTTTAATCAGCTCGTGATCGCCCAATGCGCGTTCGAGTTCGGCTAAAACACCTTCAGTCAAACCATTGTCAGCCACAGTCAATACTGGTTTCAGATGGTGGCCAATGGATTTGTACTGTTTCTTCTGCTCTTGAGTGAGCGGCATAATCTGACCCCTGTGTCTGATCTTGTAAAAAGCGGCGGCCAGTTTACCCGAGCGAGTCCCAGACCGCCCAGTTAATCACGACCCGTTTATATTTTTTGAGGTGGCCCGTGGCCCGTTCCAAAACTAGCCTGAATTGGCTGAAAGAACATTTCAACGATCCTTACGTAAAAATGGCGCAGAAAGACGGATACCGTTCGCGCGCCAGCTATAAATTGCTGGAAATCCAGGAGCGGGATCGGTTGATTCGTCCTGGTATGACGGTGATTGATCTGGGCGCAGCTCCAGGGGGATGGTCACAAGTGACCAGTCGTCTGATAGGCGGTCAGGGGCGCTTGATCGCATCAGATATTCTTGAAATGGACAGCATCCCTGATGTGACCTTTATTCAGGGTGACTTCACTCAAGACGATGTGCTTGCCCAAATACTTGAGGCCGTCGGAAATACGCAGGTAGACCTTGTGATTTCAGATATGGCCCCCAATATGAGTGGATTGGCAGCTGTTGATATGCCTCGCGCTATGTTCCTGTGTGAGTTGGCACTGGATCTGGCAGGGCGCGTACTGCGTCCGGGTGGTGATTTTCTGATTAAGGTCTTCCAGGGGGAAGGCTTCGACCAGTACCACAAAGACATCCGAAAGCTGTTCGAAAAAGTACAGATGCGTAAGCCATTGTCGTCGCGTGACAGGTCCCGTGAGCAGTATTTGCTGGGCCGTGGCTTCCGCGGTATCGAAGGTTCTGCCAGCGATGAGCGTCTCTGACCAGGGCGATAGTTTTATTTGTATCGCTTTACAGATCTGGCATAACGAATATTGTGTAGTCAAAGTTTCACAAAGGGTTACAGACGGAGCCTGCAAGCCTTGTAGGCAATGTAGTAAGTTATGCCGGTGAATATCATGCGAAGCACGCTTTCAGTAGCGGAGCTTGCTTCAGAGGGTAGCTAATTGAACGATATGGCAAAGAATCTGATCCTGTGGTTGATCATCGCAGCTGTCCTTGTGACCGTGATGAACAACTTCTCCAGTCCAAACGAGCCACAAACCCTCAACTATTCCGACTTCATCCAGCAAGTTAAGGATGGCAAGGTCGAGCGCGTAGCGGTTGATGGCTACGTGATTACCGGCAAGCGCAGCGATGGCGATACCTTCAAGACCATTCGTCCGGCGATTCAGGACAATGGTTTGATCGGTGATCTGGTGGATAACCACGTCACCGTTGAAGGCAAGCTGCCCGAGCAACAAAGCATCTGGACGCAGCTCCTGGTTGCAAGCTTCCCGATTCTTGTGATTATTGCGGTCTTCATGTTCTTCATGCGCCAGATGCAAGGCGGTGCCGGCGGTAAAGGCGGCCCGATGAGCTTTGGCAAGAGCAAGGCGCGGCTGTTGTCCGAAGATCAAGTCAAAACCACGTTGGCTGACGTAGCGGGTTGTGACGAAGCCAAGGAAGAAGTGGGTGAACTGGTCGAGTTCCTGCGCGATCCGGGGAAATTCCAGCGTTTAGGTGGCCGAATTCCTCGCGGTGTGCTGATGGTTGGCCCTCCAGGTACTGGTAAAACGCTGATCGCCAAAGCGATCGCCGGTGAAGCCAAGGTTCCGTTCTTTACGATTTCGGGCTCGGACTTTGTCGAAATGTTTGTGGGTGTTGGTGCAAGCCGTGTTCGCGACATGTTCGAGCAGGCTAAAAAGCATGCGCCTTGCATTATCTTTATTGACGAAATCGATGCAGTGGGCCGCCATCGTGGCGCGGGCATGGGTGGTGGTCACGACGAACGTGAGCAGACGCTTAACCAGTTGCTGGTTGAGATGGATGGTTTCGAAATGAACGATGGCATCATCGTGATCGCCGCGACCAACCGTCCTGACGTTCTTGATCCGGCCTTGCTGCGTCCCGGTCGTTTTGACCGTCAGGTTGTAGTAGGGCTGCCGGATATCCGCGGCCGTGAACAAATCCTCAAAGTCCACATGCGTAAAGTGCCTATTGGTGATGATGTTCAGCCTGCAGTCATTGCACGTGGTACACCCGGCTTTTCAGGTGCTGACTTGGCCAACCTGGTGAACGAGGCCTCTTTGTTTGCGGCGCGCACCGGTAAGCGTGTTGTTGAGATGAAAGAGTTTGAGTTGGCCAAAGACAAAATCATGATGGGCGCTGAGCGCAAATCCATGGTTATGTCGGACAAGGAGAAGCGTAATACGGCGTATCACGAAGCGGGTCACGCTATTGTCGGCCGTGTAGTGCCTGAGCATGACCCTGTGTACAAGGTTTCGATCATTCCTCGCGGTCGCGCGTTGGGTGTGACTATGTTCCTGCCTGAAGAGGATCGTTATAGCCTTTCCAAGCGGGCGTTGATCAGCCAGATTTGCTCTCTCTATGGCGGTCGTATCGCAGAAGAAATGACGTTGGGTTTTGACGGTGTCACTACCGGCGCGTCCAACGACATCATGCGTGCCAGCCAGATTGCCCGGAACATGGTTACCAAATGGGGTCTTTCCGAAAAGCTGGGTCCATTGATGTATGCCGAAGACGATGAGTCCTACCTGGGGCGTGGCGGCGGCGGTCAAGGCGCTAATGTTTCGGGTGAAACCGCCAAGTTGATCGATTCGGAAGTGCGCAGCATCATTGATCAATGTTATGGCACGGCCAAGCAGATTCTGACCGACAATCGGGACAAGCTGGAAGCCATGGCTGATGCCCTGATGAAATACGAGACGATCGATGCCGATCAGATTGACGACATCATGGCGGGTCGCCCTCCGCGTGAGCCGCGCGACTGGGGTGATGGTTCGGGGACACCGACAGCACCGACGCTGGATAAGACCGAGCGACCGGAAACACCTATCGGTGGTCCGGCAGCAGATCACTAAGGCTTGAAATGACTTCTGTTCAGTCCTCGACCCGGTTGCCTTGTGGCAACCGGGTTCTTGATTTGGCTCACACGCATGTGATGGGCATTCTCAACGTAACCCCGGATTCTTTCTCGGACGGTGGCCGGTTTGCTCGCCTGGAAGAGGCCTTGCGTCATGCGCAGGCAATGGTTCAGGCGGGGGCAACGTTAATCGATGTTGGGGGCGAGTCAACTCGGCCCGGTGCGCGTGCAGTGACTGCGCAGGAAGAGCTGGAACGCGTTGCGCCTGTTGTTGAGCTCATCAATCGTGAGCTTGATGTCATTATTTCTGTCGATACTTCTACGCCACTGGTGATGACAGAGTCAGCGCGGCTGGGTGCTGGCTTGATCAATGATGTGCGTTCACTACGTCGTGAGGGTGCTCTACAAGCGGCAGCAGCAAGTGGATTGCCTGTCTGTCTGATGCATATGCTGGGCGAGCCCGGCGACATGCAAAATGATCCGCAGTATCGGGATCTCCTGGGTGAAGTCTCAGCGTTTCTTGCGAATCGAATGATGGTTTGCGCTGCTGCCGGGATTGAGCCTGAACGGATCATTCTTGATCCGGGATTTGGCTTCGCCAAAACCCTTCAGCACAATTTGAGCCTGTTCAAGCATATGGAAGCCTTGCATGCGTTGGGGCAACCATTGTTAGTGGGTGTCTCGCGCAAAAGCATGATCGGTCAGGTCCTGAACAAGCCAGTTACTGATCGTCTGTCCGGCAGTCTGGCACTGGCAGCATTGGCAGTGACCAAAGGTGCGCGTATCTTGCGTGTCCATGATGTTGCCGAAACGGTTGATGTGGTACGGATGATCGCAGCGGTAGAGTCTGCCGACCAAGAATGATGGAGCAAGTATGACGAAGAAGTATTTTGGCACCGACGGCATTCGCGGTCGGGTCGGCGTTTATCCCATTACCCCTGACTTCATGCTCAAGCTGGGCTGGGCTGCGGGTATGGCGTTTCGTAGCATGGGCGCTTGCCGGATTCTGGTTGGTAAGGACACCCGAATCTCAGGTTACATGTTTGAGTCCGCCCTGGAGGCCGGGTTGTCTGCTGCAGGGGCGGATGTCATGTTGCTGGGTCCAATGCCAACCCCTGCGATTGCCTACCTGACACGGACTTTTCATGCGCAGGCAGGGATCGTGATCAGTGCATCACACAATCCTCATGATGATAATGGCATCAAGTTCTTCTCTGGTGAGGGCACCAAGCTCCCGGATGAAGTCGAGCTGATGATCGAAGAGTTGCTGGATGCACCGATGACAGTCGTTGACTCCGGCAAGTTGGGTAAGGTCTCGCGCATCAATGACGCATCTGGTCGCTATATCGAATTTTGTAAAAGCAGTGTCCCGAGCAGCACCAATTTCAATGGCCTGAAGATCGTTGTCGACTGCGCGCATGGTGCGACCTATAAGGTTGCGCCAAGTGTCTTTAAAGAGTTGGGTGCCGAGGTGACGGTGCTATCGGCACAACCGAACGGCCTCAATATCAATGACAATTGCGGCTCGACCCATATGGGTCAATTGCAAGCGGCTGTACTTGCTGAGCACGCTGACTTGGGTATCGCCTTTGATGGTGATGGCGACCGGGTGCTGATGGTCGATCATACGGGGGCGATAGTGGATGGTGATGAGCTGCTATTCATCATTGCTCGCGATCTGCATGAGCGCGGCAAGTTGCAAGGCGGTGTGGTCGGGACGCTAATGAGTAATCTCGGGCTTGAGCTTGCCTTGGCTGATCTGGGTATTCCATTTGTGCGCGCCAATGTTGGGGACCGTTACGTCATAGCGGGTCTACAAGAGCGCGATTGGCAAGTTGGTGGCGAAAACTCGGGCCATATTGTCTGCTTTCAGCACACAACTACCGGTGATGCGATCATTGCTGCGCTTCAGGTATTGCTGTCTTTGCGTCGTCGTGAAGAAAGCCTTGCCCAGTCCCGTCAGGCGGTCCGCAAATGTCCTCAGGTTCTGCTGAATGTTCGATTCTCGGGAGGTGTTAACCCTGTTGAGCATCCGGCCGTCAAGGACGCGTGCGCGCAAGTTACGCAAGCGATGCAGGGTCGTGGTCGTGTGCTTTTGCGTAAGTCGGGTACAGAGCCTTTGGTGCGTGTCATGGTCGAAGGTGATGACGAAACCATGGTCCGTGGGTATGCAGAAGAACTGGCAAAACTTGTAAGTGAAGTTTGTGCTTGAATTCGGCTTGCCAGCGCGGATGTGGTTGGGTAACATCTGCGCCCACTTTGACCGACGAGGTAAAGCATGCGCCGCAAGATGGTAGCTGGTAACTGGAAAATGCACGGTACCCGCGCCAGCGTCGCTGAGCTGATCGAAGGTCTGTGTAAGCTGGGCTTGCAGAGCGATGTCGAGATTGCAGTATTCCCATCTGACTTGTTTATTGATCGAGTAATCAATGGCTTGAAAGATACGCCAATAATGGTTGGTGCTCAGGATGCAGCGGTAGAGGCGGAGCAGGGTGCGCTGACTGGTGAGATATCTTCTGCCCAGCTAGCAGATGCAGGTTGCAGACTGGTCTTGGTGGGGCATTCGGAGCGACGCCTGATTCTGGGTGAATCGAACGAGACGCTCAATCGCAAGTTTGCAGCCGCTCAAGCTTCGGGCTTAAAGCCGGTGTTGTGTGTTGGGGAGACCCTGGAGCAGCGCGAAGCGGGGCAAACCCTTGAGGTTGTAGGGCGTCAACTGAACGCTGTGATTGATGAGTTCGGTATTGATGTGTTTGCGGCAGCAGTGATTGCATACGAGCCGGTCTGGGCTATTGGTACCGGGCTGACTGCAACACCGCAGCAAGCGCAAGATGTGCATGCGGCCATTCGCGCACAGCTGGCGCAGAAGAATTCTGAAGTAGCACAAGGTGTGCAGCTTCTATACGGCGGCAGCGTGAAGGCGGCCAATGCGGTCGAACTGTTCAGCATGCCGGATATCGATGGGGGGCTCATTGGTGGGGCTTCCCTGAATGCAGATGAGTTCGGTGCGATCTGTCGCGCCGCGGGAAACTGAGAAAATGCTGGAAACAGTCGTAGTCGTTTTTCATCTGTTGGGTGCATTGGGCGTAATTGCTCTCGTATTGCTGCAACAGGGTAAGGGTGCGGATGCTGGGGCATCTTTCGGAGCAGGTGCTTCAAATACTGTGTTCGGAAGCCAAGGTTCCTCTACCTTTCTTAGTAAGTTTACTGCTATACTTGCCGCAGGTTTTTTCATAACCAGCTTAGGGTTAGGTTACTTTGCTAAAGAGAAAGCTCAAGAGCTGACTCAGGTAGGTTTACCAGATCCAGCAGTTTTGGAAGCGCCAAAGCAACAACCGGCTTCAGATGATGTGCCGGTGCTTCAAGAGCAAAAGTCGGCTACCCCAGCGACTGACGTACCTCCAGCTCAAGAGCAAAAGTAAAACGGGTTTCATGTTGTAATGTAGTATTGCCGAGGTGGTGGAATTGGTAGACACGCAACCTTGAGGTGGTTGTGCCCATAGGGTGTAGGGGTTCGAGTCCCCTTCTCGGTACCAATTATCAGGAATGCCCGCAATAGCGGGCTTTCTTGTATGTGGAAGGTTGGATTGACCCTGAAAGGGATCAACCGTATACTTCCGCTCCAGCTTTGTCGCGGGATGGAGCAGTCTGGTAGCTCGTCGGGCTCATAACCCGAAGGTCGTCGGTTCAAATCCGGCTCCCGCAACCAGTTTTAGCGGAGCCCCTAATTCAGGGGCTTTTTGTTAACTGGACACTTTATAACGCCGGTATTCAACGGCGTTTCAGGGATGGGCGCTTCGCCCATTTTTTCATTCTGCATAGCATGCACAAACATGCACTAGGGGGTTCAGGTGTCGAGCAAGCTAGAACAGTTGCAGGCCTTGTTGGCCCCGGTGGTCGTGGCCCTTGGCTATGAATGCTGGGGTATTGAATTTTCGGCTCAAGGCCGCCATTCAATGTTGCGTGTGTATATCGACAAGGAAGGCGGTGTATTGGTGGACGATTGCGCCATCGTGAGCCGTCAGATCAGTGGCGTACTGGATGTTGAAGATCCTATCGCTGTTGAATACACCCTTGAAGTTTCCTCTCCTGGCATGGAACGCCCTCTGTTCACGCTTGAACAGTTTGCCAAGTATGTCGGTGAGCAAGTGAAGATCAAGCTGCGGTCGCCATTCGAAGGGCGTCGCAACTTTCAGGGCCTTCTGCGCGGCGTAGAGGATCAGGATATCGTGGTGCAAGTTGAAGACCATGAGTTCCTGTTGCCGATCGATATGATCGACAAGGCCAACATTATTCCCAGTTTTGACTGAGACGCGGATCCCGCGGATCCAATGGCTTGCGAAAGGCGAGGCGTACGATGAGCAAAGAAGTACTGCTGGTTGTTGAGTCGGTGTCCAATGAAAAGGGCGTACCGGCAAACGTTATTTTTGAAGCGCTGGAGCTGGCTCTTGCCACTGCTACCAAAAAGCGTTTTGAAGACGAAGTCGAACTGCGTGTGGAGATCAATCGCCACACCGGTAACTATGAGACGTTCCGTCGCTGGACCGTGGTCGAAGACGAAGATCTGGATGATCCAGCAATCGAGTTAGCGGTTGACCAGGCGCAGGCGAAACAGCCAGGCGCGGTGGCCGGTGACATCATCGAAGAAAAAATCGATTCCATCGAATTCGGCCGGATTGCTGCACAAACTGCCAAACAGGTAATTGTGCAAAAGGTCCGCGAAGCTGAACGTGCTCAAGTCGTTGATGCCTATCGCGAGCGTTTGGGCGAAATCATTTCCGGCACTGTCAAGAAAGTAACGCGTGACAATGTGATCGTCGATCTGGGCAATAACGCAGAAGCGTTGCTGGCTCGTGAAGACATCATTCCGCGTGAAACTTTCCGTGTCGGCGTAAGACTTCGTGCGTTGTTGAAAGAGATTCGCACCGAGAACCGTGGTCCTCAGTTGATCCTGTCGCGCACCGCGCCTGAAATGCTGATCGAACTGTTCCGGATCGAAGTTCCTGAGATTTCCGAAGGCCTGATCGAAGTGATGGCGGCCTCCCGCGATCCTGGATCTCGCGCTAAAATAGCTGTTCGCTCCAAAGACAAACGCATTGATCCGCAAGGTGCTTGCATTGGTATGCGCGGCTCGCGTGTCCAGGCAGTGTCCGGCGAATTGGGTGGGGAGCGAGTGGATATCGTTCTGTGGGATGAGAATCCGGCGCAGTTCGTGATCAACGCAATGTCGCCTGCAGAAGTGGCGGCAATTATTGTCGACGAAGATGCCCATGCAATGGACATCGCCGTTGGCGCAGACAATCTGGCCCAGGCGATTGGTCGCGGCGGTCAGAACGTACGTTTGGCTAGCCAGTTGACTGGTTGGACCCTGAACGTGATGACCGAATCGGACATCCAGGCTAAACAGCAAGCAGAGACCGGTGACATTCTGCGCAACTTCATCGAAGAACTCGAAGTTGATGAAGAGTTGGCGCAGGTGCTGGTTGATGAAGGCTTCACCAGCCTGGAAGAGATTGCCTACGTACCGGTGGAGGAGATGCTCAACATCGACGGCTTTGACGAGGATATCGTCAACGAGCTTCGCGCTCGGGCCAAGGATCGTTTGTTGACCAAAGCCATCGCTACTGAGGAAAAGCTGGCAGACGCCCATCCGGCCGAAGACCTGCTCTCGCTTGAGGGTATGGACAAGGATTTGGCGATGGAACTGGCGGTGCGCGGCGTAATTACCCGCGAAGACCTGGCCGAGCAGTCTATTGACGACCTGCTCGACATCGACGGCATTGACGATGATCGTGCCGGCAAGTTGATCATGGCCGCCCGAGCCCATTGGTTCGAGTAATTAGGCGCGGCCTGAGGAGAGAAATGCATGACGCAAGTCACGGTGAAACAACTGGCCGATGAGGTCAAAACACCGGTTGAGCGCCTGTTGCAGCAGATGCGTGAGGCAGGTCTGCCGCACACCGCCGCCGAGCAGAATGTAACCGACAGTGAGAAGCAAGCTCTGCTGACTCACTTGAAAAGCAGCCACAAGGCGAAAGTGGAAGAACCGCGCAAGATCACTTTGCAGCGCAAAACCACCAGCACCCTGCGTGTAGCTGGCAGCAAAAGCATCAGCGTTGAAGTACGCAAGAAGAAAGTCTTCGTACAGCGCAGCCCGGAAGAAATCGAAGCTGAGCGCAAGCGTGAGCTGGATGAGCGCCGCGCAGTAGAAAATGCTGCACGTCAAAAGGCTGAAGAAGAATCCAAGCGTCGCGCCGAAGAAGAAGCGCGCCGTCAGCCTGCCTCGACTCCGGCCGCCGCGGCACCTGCCGCACCTGCTCCAGCGCAAGCTGCTCCAGCAGCAGCGCCAGCACCGGCGCCAGCCGCCGATGCACGCAAGCGTGATGAGCAGCGTCGTCCGGACAAACCACGCGCAGACGACAACAATCGTCGCGGCAGTGGTGATGGCGAGCGTAAAAACGCGCCACATCGTGCATCGGTTAAAGAAAAAGCGCCGACGCCACGTGTAGCACCGCGCACTTCTGACGAAGAAAGCGATAGCTTCCGCCGTGGCGGTCGTGGCAAGGGCAAGCTGAAAAAACGCAATGCTCACGGCTTCCAGAGCCCTACCGGTCCAGTTGTGCGTGACGTACAGATCGGCGAGACCATCACTGTCGGCGATTTGGCTGCGCAGATGTCGGTCAAGGCTGCTGAAGTCATCAAGTTCATGTTCAAGCTGGGTACTCCGGCAACCATCAACCAGGTACTGGATCAGGAAACTGCCCAACTGGTTGCTGAAGAACTGGGCCATAAAGTGACACTGGTCAGCGATAACGCCCTGGAAGATTCCCTGGCCGAGTCCCTGAAGTTTGAAGGCGAGTCGTTCTCCCGTGCTCCGGTAGTGACCGTAATGGGTCACGTTGACCACGGTAAAACGTCCCTGCTCGATTACATCCGTCGTGCCAAGGTAGCCGCTGGCGAAGCCGGTGGTATTACTCAGCACATCGGTGCATACCACGTTGAAACAGAACGCGGCATGGTCACTTTCCTTGATACCCCGGGTCACGCTGCGTTTACCGCAATGCGTGCACGTGGTGCCAAGGCAACAGACATCGTGATTCTGGTTGTGGCTGCAGACGATGGAGTTATGCCGCAAACCATCGAAGCTGTTCAGCATGCGAAAGCAGCTGGCGTGCCGCTGGTGGTTGCTGTGAACAAAATCGACAAGCCCGGTGCTGATCTCGATCGCATCCGCAGCGAGTTGTCCGTCCACGGCGTGACGTCGGAAGAGTGGGGTGGTGACACTCCGTTTGTTTCGGTCTCGGCGAAAATGGGTACTGGCGTTGACGAGTTGCTCGAAGCCGTATTGCTGCAAGCTGAAGTCCTGGAACTCAAAGCCACTCCATCGGCTCCAGGTCGTGGTGTAGTTGTCGAGTCCCGTCTGGACAAAGGCCGTGGCCCTGTTGCGACCGTACTGGTCCAAGACGGTACCCTGCGTCAAGGCGATATGGTTCTGGTGGGCTCTAACTATGGCCGTATCCGCGCCATGCTTGACGAGAACGGCAAGGCCATCAAGGAAGCCGGTCCATCCATCCCTGTCGAGATTCTCGGCCTGGACGGTACGCCAGACGCTGGCGACGAGATGAGCGTGATGACTGACGAGAAGAAGGCACGTGAAGTTGCCCTGTTCCGTCAAGGCAAGTTCCGCGAAGTGAAACTGGCGCGTGCTCACGCAGGCAAGCTGGAAAACATCTTCGAGAACATGGGGCAGGAAGAGAAGAAGACGCTTAACATCGTCCTCAAATCTGACGTCCGTGGTTCGCTGGAAGCTCTGCAGGGCGCACTGAGCGGCCTGGGTAACGACGAAGTACAAGTGCGTGTAGTGGGCGGCGGCGTCGGTGGTATCACCGAAAGCGACGCAAACCTGGCACTGGCCTCCAACGCTGTATTGTTCGGCTTCAACGTGCGTGCTGATGCTGGCGCTCGCAAGATTGTCGAGCAGGAAGGCCTGGACATGCGTTACTACAACGTCATCTACGACATCATCGAAGACGTCAAGAAAGCCCTTACCGGCATGCTTGGCAGCGACGTCCGTGAGAACATCCTGGGTATTGCCGAAGTTCGTGACGTGTTCCGTTCGCCGAAGTTTGGTGCGATCGCAGGTTGCATGGTGCTTGAAGGTGTTGTTCACCGTAACCGTCCAATCCGTGTGCTGCGTGACGACATCGTTATTTTTGAAGGCGAGCTGGAATCCCTGCGCCGCTTCAAGGATGACGCTGCCGAAGTGCGTGCCGGCATGGAGTGCGGTATCGGCGTCAAGAGCTACAACGACGTTAAAGTCGGCGACAAGATCGAAGTGTTCGAGAAGGTCCAGGTTGCTCGCAGCCTCTAAATCGCGAGCCTCAAGAGCCAGGACGTCCCGCGGCATGCAAATGCACGTGGCCCGTCCCGGACTCTAAACGCAACGCCCGGTCCGGCTTCTGTCTGGCCGGGCGTTTGCCGCTTTCAGAACGCATGGGTTTCCCATGGGTGAGTAACAGGTAACAAGACATGGCAAAAGAATACAGCCGTACCCAACGTATCGGCGATCAGATGCAGCGAGAGCTTGCACAGCTGATCCGTCGTGAAGTCAAAGATCCACGTGTGGGACTGGTCACCATCACTGCTGTTGAAGTCAGCCGTGACGTTGGTCACGCCAAGATCTTCATCACCGTGATGGGGCAGGACAACGCTGAAGATATTGCTCAGACCATCAAGGTACTGAACTCGGCAGCCGGCTTCCTGCGCATGCAACTGGCGCGTGAGATGAAGCTGCGCAGTGTTCCTCAGCTGCACTTCCACTACGATGAAAGTGTTGTACGTGGCGCGCACCTGTCTGCGTTGATTGAGCGTGCAGTGGCTGAAGACAATCAGCATCCAGATGCGACTGCTCCCGAAGACACCAAGGAGTAACCGGTGGCTCAGGTCAAGCGTATCCGTCGTAACGTCAGCGGCATCATCCTGCTGGACAAACCGTTGGGGTTCACCTCCAACGCGGCTTTGCAGAAAGTCCGCTGGCTGCTCAATGCCGAGAAGGCCGGGCACACCGGTAGCCTCGACCCATTGGCCAGCGGCGTCCTGCCGCTGTGCTTTGGCGAAGCCACCAAGTTTTCGCAATACCTGCTCGATTCTGACAAGGGTTATGAAACCTTGATGCAATTGGGCAAGACAACCACGACTGCTGATGCTGAAGGCGAGGTTTTAAAGACCCGTCCGGTGACCGTTGGTCGCGCCGATATTGAGGCGGTCTTGCCGAAGTTTCGCGGACAAATCAGTCAGATACCGCCGATGTACTCAGCGCTCAAGCGTGATGGCCAACCGCTTTATAAGCTCGCCCGTGCGGGTGAGGTGGTGGAGCGCGAACCACGTTCTGTTACTATTACACGCCTCGAATTACTGGCCAGCGAAGGCGACACTGCACGCTTGGCCGTGGATTGCACCAAAGGCACCTATATCCGTACCCTCGTGGAAGATATCGGTGAAGAACTGGGCTGCGGAGCCTATGTTGCTGAATTGCGCCGCACCCAGGCCGGTCCTTTCAGTCTGGCCCAGACGGTCACGCTGGAAGAGCTGGAAGCCGTGCATGCTGAAGGTGGCAACGAAGCAGTAGACCGCTTCCTGATGCCATCGGACAGCGGCTTGCTTGACTGGCCTTTGCTGCACTTTTCGGAGCACAGCGCGTTCTATTGGCTCAATGGCCAGCCGGTTCGTGCTCCCGATGCGCCTAAGTTTGGCATGGTGCGGGTACAAGATCACAATGGTCGCTTCATCGGTATCGGTGAAGTGAGCGAAGACGGGCGCATTGCGCCGCGTCGACTGATTCGGTCGGAATGACCGGAGCCAGGCCAAGCCGGCTATTGCCTGCGAGGACTGGAACGAGGGTGGCTGTTATTAGGCACGGTCACATCTCACATTTAAATACGAGGATTTGTCCTCGGCCTATTGGATCTGTTTGCTTGCAGACAGACCCCTGAAGAAAGGAAAGCCACATGGCACTTACAGTTGAACACAAAGCAGAAATCGTAGCTGACTACCAGCGTGCTCCAGGTGATACAGGTTCTCCAGAAGTGCAAGTTGCACTGCTGACCTTCAACATCAACACGCTGCAGGGTCACTTCAAGGCCAACGGTAAAGATCACCACTCCCGTCGTGGTCTGATCCGCATGGTAAACCAGCGTCGTAAGCTGCTGGACTACCTGAAAGGCAAAGACATCAGCCGTTACGCTGCGCTGATCGCTCGCCTGGGTCTGCGTCGCTAATAGCGATGTTGCTGGAGGCTGGTTGTTTGTCGTCCACCTGCGCGTTTCTCGCGGGTGGGCGGCGGGCTTCCAGCCTCAAGTTTTATCTGGACTAACCGGATGTTTACGAAAACGCACGCAGTCGGCCGTTTTCGTAAGCATCTTGATCGGGCCAATGCCCGGCATTGCACACGTATTTCGCAAGAAACCCGTTCCCCAAGAGCCACAAAGAGAAGGTAGGACACCGTGAACCCGGTTATCAAAAAATTTCAGTTCGGTCAGTCGACCGTAACCCTCGAGACTGGCCGTATCGCCCGTCAGGCCTCCGGCGCAGTATTGGTCACCGTTGACGACGACGTCAGCGTGTTGGTGACTGTCGTCGGCGCCAAGCAAGCTGATCCAGGCAAGGGCTTTTTCCCTCTGTCGGTTCACTATCAGGAAAAAACCTACGCCGCAGGTAAAATCCCGGGCGGTTTCTTCAAGCGTGAAGGTCGCCCTTCCGAGAAAGAAACCCTGACCTCGCGCCTGATCGATCGTCCGATCCGTCCGCTGTTCCCGGAAGGCTTCATGAACGAAGTGCAGGTTGTCTGCACCGTTCTGTCCACCAGCAAGAAAACCGATCCTGATGTAGCTGCAATGATTGGTACGTCGGCTGCGCTGGCCATCTCCGGTATTCCTTTCGATGGCCCGATCGGCGCTGCCCGCGTTGCATTCCACGAGAGCACCGGTTACCTGCTGAACCCGACTTATGAGCAACTGGCTGCATCCAGCTTGGACATGGTGGTTGCCGGTACTTCGGAAGCTGTCTTGATGGTTGAGTCTGAAGCCAAAGAGCTGACCGAAGACCAGATGCTGGGCGCAGTACTGTTCGCTCACGACGAATTCCAGGTTGTCATCCAGGCTGTTAAAGAGCTGGCTGCCGAAGCTGCCAAGCCGACGTGGGACTGGTCTGCTGCTCCTGAAGCTACCGAACTGCTGGGCGCGATTCGTGCCGAGTTCGGTGAAGCGATCTCCCAGGCTTACACCATCACCGTCAAGCACGAGCGTTATGCGCGTCTGGGCGAGTTGCGTGACCAGGTTGTTGCCAAGCTGTCGGGCGAAGAAGGCCAGCCTTCGGCGTCTGAAGTCAAAGCCGCTTTCGGCGAAATCGAATACCGCACCGTTCGCGAAAACATCGTGAATGGCAAGCCGCGTATCGATGGTCGTGACACCAAGACTGTTCGTCCTCTGAACATCGAAGTGGGCGTTCTGCCGAAGACTCATGGTTCTGCATTGTTCACCCGTGGCGAGACCCAGGCGCTGGTTGTCGCGACATTGGGTACTGCCCGTGACGCACAGCTGCTGGACACGCTGGAAGGCGAAAAGAAAGACCCGTTCATGCTGCACTACAACTTCCCTCCTTTCTCGGTAGGCGAGTGTGGTCGCATGGGGGGTGCAGGCCGCCGCGAAATCGGTCACGGCCGTCTGGCCCGTCGTTCCGTTCAGGCCATGCTGCCTGCTGCAGACGTGTTCCCGTACACCATTCGTGTTGTATCGGAAATCACCGAATCCAACGGTTCCAGCTCGATGGCATCGGTGTGCGGTGCTTCCCTGGCACTGATGGACGCCGGTGTACCGATGAAGGCACCTGTTGCCGGTATCGCCATGGGTCTGGTTAAGGAAGGCGAGAAGTTCGCTGTACTGACCGACATCCTGGGTGACGAAGACCACCTGGGCGACATGGACTTCAAAGTGGCCGGTACCTCCAAAGGTGTGACCGCGCTGCAGATGGACATCAAGATCAAAGGCATCACCGAAGAGATCATGGAGATCGCCCTGGGCCAGGCCCTGGACGCTCGTCTGAACATCTTGGGTCAGATGAACCAGATCATTGGTCAGTCGCGTAACGAATTGTCGGCCAATGCGCCAACCATGATTGCGATGAAAATTGACACCGACAAAATCCGTGATGTCATCGGTAAAGGTGGCGCAACCATCCGTGCGATCTGTGAAGAAACCAAAGCTTCGATCGATATCGAAGACGACGGTTCGATCAAGATCTTCGGTGAGACCAAGGAAGCAGCAGAAGCAGCGCGTCAGCGCGTTCTGGGCATCACGGCTGAGGCCGAGATCGGCAAGATCTACATCGGTAAGGTTGAGCGCATCGTCGACTTCGGCGCATTCGTGAACATCCTGCCAGGCAAAGACGGCCTGGTTCACATCTCGATGTTGAGCGATGCCCGCGTTGAGAAAGTGACTGACATTTTGAAAGAAGGTCAGGAAGTGGAAGTGCTGGTACTGGACGTGGACAACCGCGGCCGTATCAAACTGTCCATCAAGGACGTAGCTGCCGCCAAGGCTTCGGACGCTTAATCGCGGCCTGAGCGTCTGTTGAAAAAAGGATCCTTCGGGATCCTTTTTTTATGCGCGCCTCAAAAGCAGGGTCGCAGTGGGCTAAAGGCCATGAGAGAAAAGCTGCAACTTGCATGCAATCAAACAGGCCGGCCATGCATTTTGCACGAAGGAGGAAGTTGGCATAACTTATAAGCTATTGATTTTAAAGGGTTTTATTTTTTTAAAAAGTTGGCACAGCGCCTGCAATAGTACTGATAACCCTGCAGCCGCACGCCGGCGCAGATTTTAAAGAAGACAGGAGTAACTCGTATGAAGAAGTTCGCTATCGCTGCTGCAACTGCCACCGCTCTGACCCTGACTATGGCCAACGCAGCATTTGCTGCTCAATCCACTGCTCAGGCGCCTATGGTCGTCGCTGCTGGCGAAGTTACTAAAGCCAAAGAAGCTACTTCTGATACCTGGATCACCACCAAAGTTAAATCAGACCTGCTGACCGAAAAAGGCATTCCAGGCACTGACATTAAAGTAGAGACCAACAAGGGTGTCGTATCTTTGTCCTCCACGGTTGCTGTAACTGACGCGCAGAAAACAACTGCCGTAAACATCGCCAAGAATGTCAAAGGCGTAAAAGCCGTATCGGCTGACGGCTTGAAAGCTGAGTAAGATTATTTTCTCGTAGAACCGGGGGAAAGCCGGAGCAGATGATCTGACCGATCATCTGCAGCTTTCAAAATTGGTTCATGCGACGGCCACATGGATGTGGTCATTACAGCCCTCGACGCTTGCGTCGGGGGCTGTTCTATTTGGGCGGGGTAACTTCGGTGAAGTTTGGTCACCCATCAAGCTCAACGGGCAGGCCGCTCAAAGCCTGCCTCGCATTTGTTTTCATGGCTGAGCAACGATTATTCACTGTCCAGATGCAGAGGTGAAATCACGCGACCATCGCTTTCTGCTTGACCGAGCGTAGCGTCCACAAAGTACACGCGCTCATCAGCCAGCTGGCCTTTGTCCACCAGGAAGTCCTTGATGCTGCTGGCGCGCTCCTGCCCCAGCTGACGTAACAGCACCTCACTTTTGCTCCAGAAGTCGATCAGCGCATCGCTCATTTTTTGCGCACGTTCATCACGGCTCAATTTCGCCCACTCGGCGGGAGGCTGCTGTTTGAGTCGGGTGCGATAAATACCTTCCAGTAACGGGCCTTTCTCGTCATCAGGGACGTTAAGCAGTGACGCTTGCGCAGGCACTTTGTCGCCCCGGCGTTGCAAGATTTTGTAGTAGTTGTATTGGAACTCACGCTCCAGCCGCTCTTTTGCAATGAAAGGTCCATCGCTGCTTTGCGCCGCCGTGCCTTCAATCTCCAGGCGCAGGGCAGGGCGCTCCTTGAGAGCCGCTGCGAGGGTTGTCAGAGCCTTCTGTGCATCAGCGCTCAGCTCGCTGGAGCCTGGCGCGAAGGACACCGTGCCGAGGTCTTCGGCACCACCGCCGCTGATTAGCCCGCCAATGAACTTGAAGGGCGCTTGTGCGGCGCGTAACACAAGATTGCGCAAGGTTTGCCACACAATCGGCATCACGCTGAACTGCGGGTTGTTCAGGTCACCTGTTACCGGAAGCTCGATGGAGATCTTGCCGTCGGTGTCTTTAAGCAACGCGATGGCCAGTTTAATGGGCAGATCCACGGCATCAGGGCTGTCGACTTTCTCGCCAAGCTGCAACTGCTCAACCACGAGTTTGTTTTCGGCCTTGAGTTGGCCTTTGGTGATCAAGTAATGCAAATCCAGATTCAAACGTCCTTTGCGAATGCGATAGCCCGCGAACTTGCCCGAGTAGGGCGTTAACGTGGTCAGCTCTACGCGTTTGAAGCTGGTTGCGATGTCCAGACTCGCCATCGGGTCGAAAGGGTTGACGCTGCCCTTAATGGTGACGGGCGCATAGCGGTCCACCTTACCGGCCACGTTGACGCTCGCGGGTTTGGCCTGTCGGCTATCGATAGTGCCAATCTGACCATTTAGCTGCTGAATCGCTGTGGCAAAGTTAGGGGTCAGGCTGAAGTCGGCAAAGTTAGCCGAGCCGTCATTGATTGCGATGCCGCCCACGTGAATGCCCAAGGGCTTCTCTTTGCCAGCTGCGGGCTTGGCGTTGCTTTTACTGGCGCTGCCAGCGGGTTGCGGAATCAGCAGGTCGTCAATGTTGGTGGTGCGATCATCGTTGATCATGAAGCGCACATACGGCTGCGCAAAGTTGACCTTGGCAATCGACAGGCTGTCGCCGTGTTGATAGTTCAGCTTCTCCAGTTCCAGACGCTGCCACTTCAGGAAATCGCGGCTTTTCATGGTGTCGAGGGTATGTAACTGAGCTATCTGCACGTTGCCCTGCACAGTGAAGGTCAGCGGGTCGATGCGTTTAAGGTCGACAGCAAGGTCGCTGTCCAGCATGCCGCTGCGCAGCTCCAGGCGGATAAACGGGTCGATGTAAGCCTGTGCCACACGCAGGTCTATGTCTTTGGTGGTGACCTTCAATTTGGCGCTGACCGGGTTCAGGTTCACGTCACCGCTGGCGGTGAGCTTGCCTTGTTTGCCGATGCCGGTATCGAGCTTCAGGTTGAAGGGCGACTGGTTCAGGCTGTCGAAATTCTTCAGGTTCAGATTCAGCGGGCCGACTTCAAGTGCGACAGGTGTTTTGGGCTCTTTGTCGGCCAGGTGTACGCGATAATCGCGCAGCTCAACGTCCTTAAGCAGCACTTGCCAGGGTTTGCTCGGCGCGACCGGGCCGGGCTTGGGGGCTTCAACCGTCACCGGGTCGTTGGCTTTTGGCTTGGCCCGCGAAGCGGGCTGGCTGGCGAACAGTTTTTGCCAGTCCAATTGGCCGTCTGCTTCGCGGGTAGCCCAGGTTTCAAGGTTCTTACTGTTGATCTTGCCTACCACGACTTGCTGTTTGGCGAGATCGACCGTGGTGTTACTGACATCCAGGCGTTCAAGGCGCGCCAATGGGCGGCCGTCGGGCGCGTTGAGCTTGAACGGCGCAATACTGGCCGAGGCATTGCTCAGCACCATCTCGGTTTCTTTAGCCAGGTTCAATTTATAGTCGGTACTGAAATTGAGTACGCCGTCTTCCAGCACCAGCGGCAAAGCATCACGGACGTAAGGCCACCAGACTTTCATTTTGCCATCGGTGACTTTGAGAGTGCCTTCGGACGCAATCGGCACGATGCTCAAGGTCCCGGTCCAGTCGATCCGGCCGCCTTCGGGCCCCGCTGCGACCAAGGTCATGTCAGCATTGTCGTCGGGGAGTGTGCTGAGGTTCTTCAATTCCAGATTCATCGAGTCATACAAAAACTCGATCGGCTCGCTAGGCCGCACGTCAGCAAAATGCAGATAGCCGTCCGCCAGCTTGATGCGATCTATGCGCAGCGGGAAAGGTTTGCTGTCAGGGGCGGGAGGCGTCGGTTCGCTGGCGGGGAGTTTGAACAGCTGCGTCAGATTGAGCGTTCCCTCCTTGCTGAACACCAGTTCTGTCTTGGGCTTGTCCAGTTGCACGTCGGCAAGGTGCAAGGCTTTGGTCCACAGGCTGTCCGCCTGCAAATTGGTGTACAAACGTTCAAACCCAACCTGTTCCTTGCCCGGCTCGCCGATCTTGAGTCCCCACAGCGTCAACTCAAGGCTGAAGGGGTTGAACTCAAGGCGATCAAGGCGGGCGGGGACAGTGGCATAGTTGGCCAACTGCTGGTTGATGATGCGCAAGCCGATGCCGGGTACGATCAAAAAGCCGAGCAAGCTATAAAGTGCGAGGGCAGTCAGCACGGCGCCAATGGCGCGAATCAATCCTTTGGGCATGTGAGGCGTCGTCTATTACAGTCGGAGGTGCCTTGGAGTATGGCACGCGATTCTGGTTCCGAGACGATCGCCTTATATTTGATCAGGGTTTTACCGAGCAGGATGAGGGACTTAGAACTGCAAAACCAACGTCTTGAGCGGTGGTTGGCGGTCCATTGACGGGAAATCGCTGGCCGGAGCCAGCACCTGCCAGTCACGTACCGGGCGTCCCGCTTTCTCGGCACAACGCAACACGCTTTCACGCCAGTCGTCCATGTTGACTTTCGCCAGGTTGTTGCAGCAAATCAGCACGCCGTCCGGCGCGGTGGTTAACACGGCGGGTTTTAGCAGGCTTTGATAGTCACGCAGCAGGTCCACCGTGCCAAAAGCACTTTTGGCCCACGCGGGCGGGTCCAGCAAGACCAGATCGTATTCGCGTTGCTCCATGCGCGGGTAAGCCGGCAGCTTGTGGCGGCGCTGAATAATCGGCAAACCGGCCAACTGGCGAATCGCTGCGAAATAGTCCGACTGCACGAAGGTCATGGTGGGCAATTCGGGGTTCAACAGTCCGTTTTCACGACCTACTGCCAGATTGCCTTCTGCGAAATCCAGGTTGCAAACCTCACTCGCTCCGCCTGCCGCAGCGCTCAGGCCAACCCCGCAGGTGTAGGCGAACAGGTTGAGCACGCGCTTGCCGGCACTGTGCTGTTTGACCCAGCCGCGCGCGTTGCGCAGGTCGAGAAACAACAGCGGGTCTTGACCCGCATGGCGCCCGCGCACCCTGTAGTTAAGGCCCCATTCGTGGCCAATCATGTCCTGAAGAGCAGCCTCGTCAGCGCGGTAGACCGTGTCTTCTCGATCAATACGGGAATTGCCCTGGGAACGGTCGTTGTAGACCAGCAGCAGTTCCAGCCCCAAATGACGATTGATGGCGTCATGCAGTTGCAGCAAATCATTGCGTTCAAGCCGCTGGTGGAAGCTTTGCACCAGTAACTGCGGGCCGTAACGGTCGATGGTCAGCCCGCCGGCGCCTTCCTGGCTGCCATGGAACAGGCGATAGCAATCCGTGCCCTGAGCGTGCAGCTCGGCCAGCAGGTCGTGACGGTTATCGAGGGCGGCGCGCAGCGCCTGATTCAAGGAAGACATGCGTTGCGCCTTGGGGGACAGAGAAGGCGCGGGAGTTTAACAGAACAACGCAGGTGATTTTGTGCAGGAGCGAGTCGGATCGCTCCTGCGATGCGACGTTTCTTACGCGCGCTCAATCGCCAACGCTACGCCCTGACCGCCACCGATACACAGGGTCGCGAGGCCTTTTTTGACATCGCGCTTGAGCATTTCGTGGAGCAGGGTGACGAGTATCCGGCAGCCTGACGCGCCAATCGGGTGACCAATGGCAATGGCGCCGCCATTTACGTTGACCTTGCTCGCATCCCAGCCCAGTTCTTTACCGACCGACAAGGCTTGCGCGGCGAAGGCTTCGTTGGCTTCGATCAAGTCCAGTTGTGCCAGCGTCCAGCCAGCTTTGGCCAGGCAGCGTTGGGTCGCGCTCACCGGGCCGATGCCCATGATGGCCGGGTCCACCCCTGCGTTAGCGTAAGCGGCAATTTTTGCCAGCACAGGCAAACCCAAGGTTTTAGCTTTTTCGGCACTCATCAACATCACGGCTGCTGCGCCGTCGTTGAGTGAGGATGCGTTACCTGCTGTGACAGAACCGTCTTTTTTGAATGCAGGGCGCAGTTTTGCCAGCGATTCTTCCGTGGTCCCCGCGCGGGGTTGCTCGTCAGTGGCAAAGGCAATCGGATCACCTTTGCGCTGCGGGATCAAAATTGGCGTGATCTCATCGACAAAGCGGCCGGTTTCGATGGCTTCGATGGCCTTTTGTTGAGAAGCGGCGGCAAACGCGTCTTGAGCTTCGCGGCTGATGCCGTACTTATCGACCAGGTTTTCGGCCGTAATACCCATGTGGTAATCGTTGAAGGCATCCCACAAGCCGTCGCTGATCATGGTGTCCACGATTTGACTGTGGCCCATGCGCAGTCCGGTACGGGCGCCCGGCACGATGTAGTTGGACAGGCTCATGTTCTCCTGACCACCGGCAATGATGACATCAGCATCCCCGCAACGAATGGCCTGCGCAGCAAGGTGCAGCGCCTTGAGACCAGAGCCGCAGACCTTGTTCAGGGTCATCGCAGGCACTGCAAATGGCAGGCCGGCCTTGATCGCGGCCTGACGGGCCGGATTCTGACCGGCGCCTGCGGTCAGCACCTGACCCATGATGACTTCATCGACCTGAGCCCCGTCCAGGCCGGTCTGCTCAAGCAGTTGACGAATCACCGCCGCCCCCAGATCAACTGCGGGGACGTGGGCCAGTGAACCTTGGAAGCTGCCGACGGCAGTGCGAGTGGCAGCAACGATGACGACGTCTTGCATGGCGCGAATCCTCTTTATTATTGGCGTTTGTCGCTCGGAATCAGGCGCGCATGGTGTCACAAATATCCTTCCCTCGTGTAGTCGCTGCCGAGGGCAGCAAAGGGTCAAGTTCTACTGCAACCCTTAGCGCTCGCCCGCGGGAACGGTGTTAATTCATTAATCCCATTCGCCGCCGCGCCCTTTGTACTGAGCCATTGCGCACAGCCCAGCGCAAAAGGGGGGCCGTGCGATTGACGCTGGCGCGAATCAACGTACGGGTCAGAGGACGTTGATACAGCCCTAGATGATCGCTGGCCCAATCGGGTAGCAAATCGATTCCGGCCTGCATCATCAGGGCGCCAAACGGTTTGGCCAGCACGCTGGGGGAGGGCGCATTGAGCAGCAGGCGAATGACTTCATGGCTGCGCTCGTCACATAACAACTGGGGACGAACCTGTTGCAGGTAATCAGCGATTTGCTGGCGCGAGCGCGGCACATCAGTCGCGCCCAGTCGCTCAGCGACAACAGCAATTTCGTCGTAGTACCGGTCTTGATCTGCGGCTGATAAATCGGGGTTTCGATAGCGTAAGTGTGCGGCCAGAAAATTGCTGACCTCAGCGACATGCACCCAAGTCAGCAACTCGGGGTCGCTGGCAGCATAAGGGCGGCCATCGAGGCCGGTGCCGGTGACCTGCAGGTGAATGGTGCGCACCTTGTCGATCAGCCAGTTGGCGTCTGCGGTCGAGCCAAACGTGGTGCCGGAAATGAACTGCCCGGTGCGACGCAGCCGCCCGAGCATGTCTTGTCTGAAATTGGAATGATCCCACACCCCGGCCAGTGCCAGCGGGTGTAAAGCTTGCAGCATCAACGCGCTGATACCGCCAATCAGCATGCTGGTGAAATCACCGTGCACTTGCCAACTGATGGAGTCGGGACCGAACAGGCCGGGATCGCCTTTTGGGTTTTCGAGGTCGAGCTGGCCGAGTGAAAGCCCGGTCAGGCTCATGATTTGGCGTTCGATGGGGCGACGAATGATTTCCATGCTGTCTCGGTTGTGCCAGCCAGTCGGGGAGACTGGCTGGCGCTCAATCAACCGCGATGGCGACCGCGGAAGTAGTTGATCAGGCCTTGGGTCGAAGCATCATCAGCCGGCTCTTCCAAGCTGCCGGTGAGGCGATAGTAGACGCCCTTGCCCAGCTCTTTGCCTAACTCTACGCCCCATTGGTCGAAGGCGTTGATGCCCCAGATCACGCTTTGCACGAACACTTTGTGCTCGTACAGCGCAACCAGCGCGCCGAGACGGCGAGGGCTGATGCGTTCGACCACCAAGGTGTTGCTCGGACGGTTACCCGGGATCACCTTGTGCGGTGCGAGCTTTTGCACCTCGTCTTCGGGCATGCCTTTTTCGCGCAGTTCGGCCTCGGCCTCTTCACGGGTTTTACCCAGCATCAGAGCCTGGCTTTGGGACAGGCAGTTGGCATATAGCCACTGATGGTGGTCGGCTACTGGGTTGAAGCTGACAATCGGCACGATAAAGTCGGCCGGAATCAGTTGTGTGCCCTGATGCAATAACTGGTGATACGCGTGCTGACCATTGCAACCCACGCCGCCCCAGATCACGGGGCCGGTGTCCGTGGACACGGGGGTGCCGTCCTGGCGCACGCTCTTGCCATTGGATTCCATGTCCAATTGTTGCAAATGCTTGGTGATGTTACGCAGGTAGTGGTCGTACGGCAGGATTGCATGGCTCTGCGCACCCCAGAAATTGCCGTACCAGACGCCCAGCGCGGCCATCAGCACAGGCATGTTTTGCTCGAACGGGGCGGTCTGGAAGTGCTGGTCCATGCTGTAGGCGCCGGACAGCAATTCTTTGAAGTTGGACATACCGATGGCCAGCGCGATAGGCAAGCCGATAGCCGACCACAGCGAATAACGACCGCCGACCCAGTCCCACATCGGGAAAATATTTTCTTCGCGAATCCCGAACGCGACTGCCGCCTCGTTGTTGCTCGACACGGCGATGAAGTGGCGATGCAGTTCGGCCTCAGAGCCGCCTTGTGCCAGATACCAGGCGCGGGAGGCTTGGGCGTTCTTCAGGGTTTCGAGGGTGTTGAAAGATTTGGACGAAACAATGAACAGGGTGGTTTCAGCGCGGATCTTGTGCGAAAGCTCGTGGAATTCACTGCCGTCGATATTCGCCAGGTAATGGCAGCGAACACCTTTTTGTGCGTAGGACAACAGCGCTTCAGACACCAGTTCGGGGCCCAGGAAGGAGCCGCCGATACCGATATTCACGATGTCGGTGATGGGCTTTTCGGTATAACCACGCCACAGGCCTTCATGTATGCGCCCGACCAGTTCGGTCATCTTGTTCAGGACTTTATGCACCTCGGGCATGATGTCCGCGCCATTCACCATCAGCTTGTCGGCCACTGGGCGGCGCAGCGCCGTGTGTAAAGCCGGCCGGCCTTCAGAGGCGTTGACAATCTCGCCAGAGAACAACGATTTGATTGCGCCCTTGAGGTCGACTTCGTTGGCCAGATCGACCAGTAGCGAGCGGGTTTCGTTGGTGATCAAGTTTTTCGAGTAGTCCAGGAACAGCCCGCAGCTGCTCAGGGTGAAATCTTCAAAACGTTTGGGGTTGCTGTTAAACGCGTCGCGCATGCTGAAATTTTGCATGCCTGCGCGGTGTTGCTTCAACGCTTGCCAAGCGGGCAGAGCGGTAACGTCATGAGGAGTGCGGTAGTACGCCATCGCTGCGGATATCCTTTTTTGCTTGAACTGCCTGTTGGACACTGAATACACCGAAACCTCCACATTAATGACGGGAGGAACTCGGTTCGCCTGCTTAAACGCATCAGACACAAGCAGGGCGATCACATTAACCCTAGTGCCTGCATCTGTCTCGGCTTTGTCTGACACGTAACGGTAACTTTTGTCACCGCTACGTGACGCCAGGTGAAACGTTTCAGTGTTTTGTAGCGCTTGCAACGCAGGGAGCGCCTGCGGCTTACAGTGCGGTATTAAGGTTCAAATGCACGTTGTCGATCAGGCGGGTGGTGCCCAGGAAGGCAGCGACCAGAATCACCAGGTCACGATCACTGGCGTGCGCTGGCAGCAACGTCAGGGCGTGACGCACCTCAAGGTAGTCCACGCGCAACCCGAGTGCTTCCAGCTGAGCCGCATGCAGGCTCGACAAGGCTGGATAGTTGCGTTCGCCGTTCTGAATGGCATTGGCCATTTCGCACAGATGGCGATACAGGGCCGGGGCCAGAGCGCGTTGTTCCTCACTCAGGTAGCCATTGCGCGACGACAGCGCCAGGCCGTCTTCGGCGCGCACCGTGGGCTCACCGATGATTTGAATGGGCATGTTCAGGTCATGAACCATCGCCCGGATGACCGCCAGCTGTTGATAGTCCTTCTGGCCAAAGATCGCCAGGTCGGGCTGAACCATGTTGAACAGCTTGCTGACCACAGTGGTCACGCCGTCGAAGTGCCCCGGACGACGGCTGCCGCACAGTTCGTTGCTCAGGGCGGCAGCGGTTACGCGGGTCAGGCCCGTCATGCCGTTGGGGTACATTTCTTCAACAGTCGGTGCAAATAGCAGGTTGCAACCCGCTTGCAGGAGTTTTTCCTGATCGGCAGCGAGCGTGCGCGGGTAGGTGTCCAGGTCTTCGTTGGCACCGAATTGCAACGGGTTGACGAAGATACTCGCGACCACGAAATCGACTTGTTGCGCTGCCTTGGTCACCAGTGCCGCGTGGCCGCTGTGCAGGTTGCCCATGGTCGGTACCAGGCCGACTTGCTTGCCTTCGCTGCGTGCGCGGGCGACGGCTGCACGCAGCTCGCGGACGGTTTTAACAGTGTTCATGCGGAGAATCCGTGTTCAGGGCCAGGAAAGCTGACGGCTTTGACTTCAGTGACGTAAGTGCTGAGTGCCGATTGGATGTCCGGTTGCCCTGTCATGAAGTTCTTCACGAATTTGGGCACGCGTCCGGTGAGGGACAGGCCGAGCATGTCATGCAGTACCAGCACTTGACCGTCTGTGTCGCTGCCAGCGCCAATCCCGATAACCGGGATCTTCACGGCGTGGGTGATTTCTTTCGCCAGTTCACTTGGCACGCACTCAAGCAGCAGCATGGCGGCGCCCGCTTGCTCAAGGGCGATCGCATCAGCGCGCATCTGGCGCGCCTGGTTTTCATTGCGGCCCTGAACCTTGTAACCGCCCAATACGTTGACTGTTTGCGGCGTCAGGCCCATGTGCGCGCACACCGGAATACCGCGCTCGGTCATCAGGCGAATGGATTCGGCCAACCAGACAGCGCCTTCGACCTTAACCATGTGCGCACCCGCTTTCATCAGTTGGGCGCTGTTGTTCAAGCTTTGTTCAAGGGTCGCGTTCGCCATGAACGGCATGTCAGCGAGAATCAGGGCGTCCTGGTTGCCACGTTTGACACAGGCCACGTGGTACGCCATCTCATCATTGGTAACTGGCAGTGTGCTGTCATGCCCTTGCAAGACCATGCCCAGGGAGTCGCCCACCAGTAACACCTCAACGCCAGCCTGATTACAGGCGTGCGCGAAGGTGGCGTCATAGCACGTCAGCATGGTGATTTTTTCACCTTTTTGCTTAAGGCTTTGCAGGGTGGTCAGGGTGATAGCTGGCATGAAAAGGATCCTCGTCAGGCAGTGCGATAACCACTGCGAGCAACGCGCGTGATTCATCGTTATAAGCAGGCGCACCTTTATAACGGTGCTTTGAATGCCGGCTTTTCACAGGGCGCCGCCGGGTAGGCGGCAGCGGGATGCCTATAGTCGTGACGAGGACACGGGAAGTCAATTAGAGGTGTTACCGCGGGTGTGTTACCGCAGTTATTGATTCGATTCAGCAGGGGGTGCCAGGCGCTCAAGACCGACATACGGACAGTCGTTCAAGAGCTGCTTCAGGCTGCGGCCATCGGCAAGAACCAACGATGCGGGGGCCAGCTCGGCGAGCGGATACAGTACGAAAGGGCGGGCCTGCATGTGGTAATGCGGGACCTTGAGGCGGGGCTCGTCGATCAGACGCTCGCCAAACAACAGGATGTCGAGGTCGAGTGTACGCGGGCCCCAACGTTCAAGGCGCTCGCGGCCCTGATCGTTTTCGATGGCTTGCAGCGTATCGAGCAGCTCAAGCGGCGCCAGCGCAGTCTCAATGGCGGCTACAGCGTTTGTGTAGCGCGGTTGGCCCGGCAGTAACGAATCGCTTTGGTAGAAGGCTGACACCCCGACCCAGCGGGAGTCGGGCAGGTGCGCGAGCGCTTCGACAGCGCTGCGCAGTTGTTCAGCCGGGTCAGCCAGATTGCTGCCCATTCCAATGTAGACGCGGTCCATCACTTACTCGTCAGCAGCTGCGCTGCGTTTACGTTTGTTGGCGCCTGTACGACGGCGTTTGCGGGGCGCGGGGCCAGCGCCGTCCTCCTTGGCGTTGCTCAAGTCGCGGATCATGTCGCGGCGGCCACTGTCGTTGGCGTCTTGATATTCCGTCCACCACTCGCCCAGGCCGTTCGTCTGTTCGCCTGCGCTTTCACGCAACAGCAAAAAGTCGTAACCGGCACGGAAGCGCGGGTTGTCGAGCAGCATGTCGGCGCGTTTACCGCTACGACGCGGCAAGCGCTCCTGCATGTCCCAAATCTCGCGAATGGGCAGGGTGAAGCGTTTCGGAATGGCAATGCGTTGGCACTGTTCGCTGATCAGTTCGTGCGCGGCTTCCTGCATGGCAGGGATAGGCGGCATACCTTGGTCTTGCAGGCGCAGAATCCGCGCGGGCAGTGCCGGCCACAATAGTGCAGCAAACAGGAACGCCGGGGTCACCGGTTTTCCCTGTTTGATCCGCAGGTCTGTGTTGCGCAAGGCTTCGCTGATCAGGGTATGGGTGTACGTTGGGTTGTGTTCCAGTGCTTCGGCGCTGGCCGGGAACAGCGGATCGAACAACTCAAGGTCAACCAGCATTTCGAATGTGTCAGAAGCATTCCCCGAGAGGAACAGCTTGAGCACTTCTTCGAACAGCCGCGCAGACGGGATTTCACGCAGCATTGGCGCCAGTTCGCGGATCGGCGCCGCTGTGTGCTTCTCGATGCCGAAGTCGAGCTTGGCGGCAAAACGCACGGCCCGCAGCATGCGGACGGGGTCTTCCTGATAGCGCTGTTGCGGATCGCCGATCAGGCGCAGCAAGCGATTGCGGATGTCGTGTACACCATTGGCGTAGTCGAGAATGCGCTCGCTGACCGGATCGTAATACAGGGCATTGATCGTGAAGTCGCGACGCTGGGCGTCTTCTTCCAGCGTGCCATAGACGTTGTCGCGCAAAATGCGCCCGCTTTCGTTGCGCGAGGACTGGTTGCTGTCTTCCTCTTCGTCATTTTGCGGGTGATTGGCGCGGAAAGTGGCGACCTCAATGATCTCGCGACCAAAGTGGATGTGTACCAACTTGAAGCGTCGGCCGATGATGCGCGCATTACGGAATTCCGCACGCACTTGTTCAGGCGTGGCGCTGGTGGCGACGTCAAAGTCTTTTGGGGTGATGTTGAGCAACATGTCACGAACGCAACCGCCAACCAGATAAGCCTGGTAACCGGCGTTTTGCAGACGCTCGACAATGTTGACCGCGTAACGGCTGAACTGGGCACGTTGCAGCGAATGTTGGCTGCTGTTGAGCACTTCAGGGGTGCTGCGCAGTTGTTGCGTACGACGCTTAGGAGAACGGAATGACTGGAACAGCTTCTTCAGCATGGGATGCACTGTTTGAAGGAATGTTCGGCCAAAACGAAGAATGACCGCATGATGGGCGGGGATTCTAGCATTTAGTCAGGGGATGGTGTAGGACGCTTGACCTGTCGATTGCCCATGGCGCTCTGAACCTGCGCAAGAATACCGGGCTAGAGAGGTTAAAGGATTTTATTGAATCGCAGGAACCACAAGGGGAGCCGAAGCTCCCCCAGAATTAGTTGCGTGCTCTATTTTTATTATTGGTTGCGGGCTTCTTGTTTTTGTTAATCGCCCTGGTTACCCGGTTTTGCCGGTGTAACCCTCCCAATCGGGAGATAAGAGCAAACGGATTGCTTTGGTCGCTGTGTTGATGTGATCAGTGATCCAACTAGTTCAGGCTCTGCTTTAAGTGCAGTTTTTGTTGTTCTCTGCCTAGTCGTGGGGCAAGCCCCAATGACAACACCTCTCCAAAAGAATCAGTTAGCTGCGCCTCCGCCGTGTTGTTTTTGTTATGCGTGAGCCGATACGTCTTATTTTTATTGTGTGTTGCTGTGATTCTTATTGTTTTTGTACGAATACATATAGCAGGTGTCGTGCCAACTTTTGTCAGGCCCAATAAAAACGGGCTATTTCACAGGTTTGACGAGTTTAAGGCCAAAAAAAAGCCGGGCCTTCGTTACCGTAAGACCCGGCTTTTGTTACGTGTTTAGCGAGAGGTAACAGTTTTTTCACAAGCTTCAGTGTTACCTGAAGCGTTACCCCTCACTCGCAACCCCTGTTTTTCTGCGAGGGATGCCCAGGCGCTGGCGGCGTTCCCATAGGCACTTGCGGCTGACACCCAGTTTGCGAGCCAGCTCGGTTTCAGTCATGTGGTCCTGGTGCTCAAGCACGAAGTGCTGGAAATAGTCTTCCAGCGACAAATCTTCTGTCGGATCCAGGCTGGTGTTACCGCTGCTGATGCCCTGTTGTGGGGCAAGCCCCATAAAATCGTCGTCTTGTAGATCACCCAGTTCGATATCGATGCCCAGCAAGTCGGCGGAAATCTCCGGGCTCTCACACAGAATCACCGCACGCTCTACGGCGTTTTCCAGTTCACGCACGTTACCTGGCCAGGAATAATGTCGAATGGCTTGTTCAGCATCCGGCCCAAATCTCAGGTCTGTGCGGCCCGCGCGAGCGCTTTGGCGGGCCAGGAACGCGTGGGCAATTTCGTTGACGTCTGCGCCGCGCTCTCGCAGCGCGGGCAACTTAAGTGCAATCACGTGCAGGCGGTAGTACAAGTCTTCGCGGAACTGGCCGATCTTGGCGAGGCTTTTAAGGTCGCGGTGAGTCGCGGCAATCAGGCGCACATCGACCTTTTGCGATTGCACTGAGCCAACGCGGCGGATTTCGCCTTCCTGAAGCACGCGCAGCAAACGCGCCTGAGCTTCGAGGGGGAGCTCACCGATTTCGTCGAGGAACAGGGTGCCGCCATCCGCGGCCTCGACCAAACCGGCCCGGCCCGCGCTGGCGCCAGTGAAGGCGCCTTTTTCGTGGCCGAACAGTTCCGATTCGATGAGAGATTCAGGAATCGCCGCACAGTTAACCGAGATCATCGGTGCCTTGGCGCGTTTGGACAAATTATGCAGGGCACGGGCGACCAGTTCTTTACCCGTACCCGATTCACCTTGAATCAGTACGTTGGAGTCCGTGGGCGCCACTTTGCGGATCTTGCTGTACAGATCTTGCATGGGCGGGCAGGAGCCAATGATGCCGATTTCGCCGTTGCTGTTATCCACAGCATTTTTGTCGGCAGCGGCAGCGGCAGCTTTGGCCGGGCGTTCGGCAGATTGGCTTTCGGCGTTCTGACGATCACGCAAAATGCGCGCGACGGCTTGCAGCATTTCGTCGTGATCGAAGGGTTTGGCGATGTAATCGACCGCACCCATTTTCATCGAGTCGACGGCCGAGCGCAGGCTGGCGTAACTGGTCATGATCAGCACCGGTTTGCCTTCTCCGAGCTTGATCAGCTCGGTGCCCGGAGCACCTGGCAGGCGCAGGTCGCTGACAATCAGGTCGAACGAGGGAATGCTGAAACGCTCTTGCGCTTCCTGCACCGAGCCCGCTTCGCTGACCTGGTACTGATTACGCTCCAGCAAGCGGCGCAACGCGGAGCGGATGATGGTTTCGTCTTCGACGATCAAAATATGCGGCATTGATTCGGTTCTCTCGACGGTCTCAGTTCACAGCGGACGTCGCTTCGACATGGCGTGGTAGTGTCACCCGGATACGGGTTCCGCGCTGGCTTTGAATGTCAGCCGGGCTGTCGATGGTGATTTGTCCATAATGCTCTTCAACGATGGAATAGACCAGTGCAAGGCCCAGACCGGTGCCTTCGCCGGGGTCCTTGGTGGTGAAGAAAGGTTCGAACAGGCGGTCCATGATGTTCTTCGGAATACCTGAGCCTTCGTCCTCGACGATCAAGTCGACGGTGTGCTCGCTGGCTTCCGTCTTGACCCGTACTGCACTCCCGGCCGGGCAGGCGTCACGGGCGTTGGACAGCAAATTGATCAGTACTTGCGCCAGCCGCTGCGGATCACCGTCGACCCAATGATCGGGGTCGCACAGGTTATAAAACTGCACTTCAAAGTTGCGACGGTTGAGGGCCAACAGACCGATGGCATCCTGTGCGACTTCGGCCAGGCAGACAGGTTCGTCATTGTGTTGATGGCTGCCCGCGTGGGCAAAACTCATCAAGGACTGCACGATGCGCGAGATGCGTTTGGTCTGTTCGAGAATTTGGCTGCTGATTTCCGTCAGCTCGCTGTCGTCTTCGCGTTCTTCGCGCAGGTTTTGCGCCAGACACGCAATGCCGGTCACCGGGTTGCCGATCTCATGAGCCACGCCAGCGGCAAGACGACCGATGCTGGCCAGTCGCTCGGAGTGGACCAGTTTGTCTTCGAGCATCTGGGTTTCGGTCAGGTCTTCCACCAGCAGCACGAGGCCACTGTTGCCGGGCGCCAAGGGCTCATCAATGGCGGCCTTGTGCAGGTTCAACCAGCGCGTCTGACCGTCCAGGGCCAGATGCTGTTTGTGCAAATGTTCATCCGGCAGCTCGATAAACCCTTGCAACAGCTGGCGCCACGGATCACCCAGGGTGTTGAGGCGTGAGCCCACGACCCGTTGCGCCGGGATGCCTGTCAATTCTTCCATGGCTTTGTTCCACATCAGGATCTCTTGATCCTTGGCCAGTGAGCACACGCCCATGGGAAGTTCCTGCAGGGTCTGGCGGTGGTAGCGTCGCAGGGCATCAAGTTCGGCTGCCAGCCCCGTCAGGCGGGAGTGGTAGTCCTCAAGCCGGCTTTCGATGAAGTGGATGTCTTCGGTGACGTAGTTTTCGCCACCAGACTTGTAGGGCAAAAAGGTTTCAACCATGTCTTGGGCGACACTGGGGCCCATCAGGCCCGAGAGGTTGGCTTCGATGCGATCGCGCAGGCGGCGCAGGGCGTATGGTCGGCGTTCATCGAAGGGCAGGTAGAGGTCGCGCAAGGCTTGCTCGACTTCCTTTTGCGCGGCCTTGGCCCCCAAGGGTTTGGCCAGTTGCGTGGCGAACTCTTGCGGTGAGGCGGCGTGCAGTTCACGTCGTTGCGGGCGACGCACATTGTCCACCGCGCAGGCTTCCGCAGCGCTGGCTTCTTCAGTGCTGGCATTGGTGAACAGGGAAATCAGGGTGAACATCAGGACGTTGGCCGCCAGCGACGCGATGGCTGCCATGTGCCAACTGGTGTCATCCAGCACGTAAATCATGTCCAGCCACGGGATGTAGAAACCCTGGAAGTTGCCGATCAGTGGAAACAGCATGCTGATCATCCACACCACGATCCCGGCCAGCAAACCGGCAATGAAGCCTCGGCGATTGGCGGTAGGCCAGTACAGCACGGAGAGCACGCCCGGCAGAAATTGCAGCGTGGCCACGAACGCCACGATGCCCAGGTTTGCCAGATCCTGCTCGGCGCCCAGCAGCAGGTAAAAGCCATAGCCGGCCATGATGATGGCAACGATCAGTGCGCGGCGGGTCCACTTCAGCCAGCGGTAAATATTGCCTTCGGCCGGTGGCTGATAAAGCGGCAATACCAGATGGTTCAAGGCCATGCCTGACAGTGCCAGCGTGGTCACGATGATGAGCCCGCTAGACGCCGACAGCCCGCCGATATACGCCAGCAAGGCCAGGGACTTACTGTTGGCCGCGATCCCGATTCCGAGCGTGAAGTATTCCGGGTTGGTGGTGGCGCCAAGTTTAAGCCCGGCCCACAGAATCAGCGGCACAGCGAGGCTCATCAGCAGCAAGAACAGCGGCAGGCCCCAACTGGCGCTGACCAGAGCCCTCGGGTTTAGGTTTTCAGTGAAGGTCATGTGATACATGTGCGGCATCACGATGGCTGAGGCAAAAAACACCAGTAACAACGTGCGCCACGGCCCTTCTTGAAGCGGTGTGTGCAACGAGGCAAGCGCCGTCTGATTTTGTTGCAACCACACTTCGAGCTGTTGCGGCCCGTCAAAGACGCCGTACAGCGCGTAAAGGCCCACGCCACCAATAGCGGCCAGCTTGATCACGGATTCGAAGGCAATGGCGAACACCAGTCCTTCATGTTTCTCGCGGGTCGCAATATGCCGTGAGCCAAAGAAAATGGTGAACAGCGTGATCATGGCGCAGAAGCTGAGGGCCACACGGTGTTGCACGGGCTCGCGGGTGAGAATGCTGATGGAGTCCGCCACGGCCTGGATCTGCAAGGCCAGCAGCGGTAACACGCCGATCAGCATGAAGATCGTGGTCAAGGCGCCCGCCCACGTGCTGCGGAAGCGAAACGCAAACAAGTCGGCAAGGGAAGAAAGCTGGTAGGTGCGAGTGATCTTCAGGATCGGGTAAAGCAGCACCGGGGCCAGTAGAAAGGCTCCCGAAACCCCGAGGTAACTGGAGAGAAAACCGTAGCCGTATTCGTAGGCCAGGCCAACGGTGCCGTAAAAGGCCCATGCGCTGGCGTAAACGCCCAGCGACAGGGTGTAGGTCAGCGGGTGACGGATGATCGCACGCGGGATCATGCCCCGTTCGCTGATCCACGCCACACCAAACAGCACCAACAGGTAAGCGGCGCTGACGAGCACCATCTGGGTCAGGCTAAAGCTCATCGGCATCTTTTTGGCTCTGAAGAATAAAGGTCACCACGATCAGAATCAGCCAGAGCAGATAAGGCCGGTACCAGGCGCCCGTCGCGTTGATCCACCAATCCATGATGGCGGGGGAAAACAGGTAGATCCCGACAACCAGCAACAGGACCAATCGATAGATGTACATCCCGCCCTCACTTTATGGGCCGCATGCCCCAAAAAACGTGCGGCGATGGTAACGGATGGCTGGCAACCTGCAAGGGCTGTCAGCGTAAATGCGCTTCTTGCAGCGTGTGCACGCGCGGTATCAGCCCGGCGTCCCAGTGCGCTATTCCCCAGTCTAGAACCTCGCGCGGACTCGCGTGTTCAAGGCTGTCGTCAGTCGGTTGGCCCAGCGTGCGCAGGGCGCGTAGTAGCAAAGGCGTGGCTTTTTCGGGCGTCAGCGGTGGCGAACGATAGGATTTGCCGAGTTTATGGCCATCGGGCTGCACGATCAGGGGCACATGTAAGTAGCGCGGTTGCGACAGGCCCAGTAACTCTTGCAAGTAAAGCTGGCGCGGCGTGGAGTCCAGCAAATCGGCGCCGCGCACGATATCAGTTACACCCTGGGCGGCATCATCGAGAACCACAGCCAACTGATAGGCGTAGAGCCCGTCCCGGCGCCGGATGATGAAATCCCCTACGTCGCGGCCCAGGTGCTGCCGGTACTCGCCCTGAACACGGTCAGTGAAGGCGTATTCCAGCTCGGGCACCCGCACGCGTATGGCGGCGTTTTCCATGGTGTGACCGGCGTTGCGGCAAAACCCGGGATAGACCCCGTTATAGCCTTCAAGCTGTTTGCGCGAGCAGGTACAGGCATAGGCCAGGCCTTGACTGAACAAACGATCCACAACCTGCGCGTAGGCGTCATGTCGATCACTCTGGCGGATCCACTCCCCGTCCCACTCAAAGCCATAGCGCTCCAGCGCATCCACAATCGCGGCCTGCGCGCCGGGCATCTCGCGCGGGGGATCAAGATCTTCCATGCGCAACAGCCAGCGGCCACCGACCGAGCGGGCGTCCAGATAAGAAGCAAGGGCCGCCACCAGAGAGCCGAAGTGCAAATGGCCGCTGGGAGTAGGGGCGAAGCGTCCGATGTACGAGGGGGTTGAAACAGCCGTCATGGCATGGATCCTGTGACCGCGGGCGCAAGCTGCGTGGGTGAGCAGCCATGCTCGTGTTGTCAGGCCGTCCGGACCTTGTCGCAGCTTGAGTGGCGACAGGCCGCGTGACCTGATTTCAGAAACGAAAATGGGGCGTTAGCACGCCCCATCTGGTCAAGCCGGTGATTACTTGCCGACTTGTTTTTCCTTGATTTCAGCCAAGGTTTTGCAGTCTACGCACATGTCGGCGGTTGGGCGGGCCTCAAGACGGCGAATACCGATCTCGACACCGCAGGACTCGCACCAGCCGTATTCTTCGTCTTCGATCAATTGCAGCGTCTTGTCGATTTTCTTGATCAGCTTGCGCTCGCGGTCGCGGGCACGCAGTTCCAGGCTGAATTCTTCTTCCTGGCTAGCGCGGTCGGCCGGGTCAGGAAAGTTTGCCGCTTCGTCTTTCATGTGATCAACGGTGCGGTCAACTTCCTGCATCAAGTCCTGTTTCCACTTTTGCAGAATCTTGGTGAAGTGTTTGCGCATGGGCTCGCCCATGTACTCTTCACCCTTCTTTTCAACGTAGGGCTCGAAGCCGCTAAGCGTTTGAGTATTCTGTTGCTTTGCTTCTGTGGGCATGAAATGGACCGCCTCTCATTCTTCTAATCCATTGCGCAGGATTGCAACATCACCGACACCTGCCGGCCCTGCGGCTGCAAGCGGCCGAACTTACCAGATCAAATCGGGCCGCGCTACTCCCTGTTGTCTGGCCTGTGGCCGGTGGTTGTGTACAAAGCCTGTAGTGCTTGAGATTAATGGCTGAATATTAATTTTAGTCGAGCTATGACCGGGGCTTGCGCCGTTTGGTTCTACCGGCATGAGTGCTCAGACCTTAATTAACTCTCTCTCCTGCATGGGCTTGGGTAGAATCGGCCTTTTGCTCACCCAGGAAGGCAGGCTCATGGCTCAGTCTTACAGTGCGCGCAGTCGCGCAATCGAACCGTTCCACGTCATGGCGTTGTTGGCGCGTGCCAACGAATTGCAAGCTGCGGGCCACGATGTGATTCATCTGGAGATCGGTGAGCCTGACTTCACCACTGCCGAGCCTATTATCGCGGCCGGGCAGGCGGCGCTGGCCGCCGGCAAAACCCGCTATACCGCTGCCCGCGGGCTGCCCGAGCTGCGAGAAGCCATTTCAGGCTTTTATCGACAACGCTACGGGCTGAGCATTGATCCTTCCCGCATTCTGATTACTCCCGGCGGTTCCGGTGCACTGCTTTTAGCCACAAGCCTACTGGTCGATCCGGGGAAACACTGGCTACTTGCCGATCCGGGCTACCCCTGTAACAGACACTTCCTGCGACTGGTGGAAGGCGCTGCACAGTTGGTTCCGGTGGGGCCAGATGTGCGCTACCAACTGACCGCTGACCTGGTGGATCGCTATTGGGATCAGGACAGTGTCGGTGCACTGGTGGCTTCGCCTGCCAACCCGACAGGCACCCTGTTGAGCCGTGACGAACTGGCCTCACTGTCGGCCGCCATCAAGGCACGTAACGGGCATCTGGTGGTGGATGAGATTTATCACGGCCTGACGTATGGCTGCGATGCACCAAGCGTGCTGGAAGTGGATGACAGCGCGTTTGTACTCAACAGTTTTTCCAAATACTTCGGCATGACCGGCTGGCGTCTGGGTTGGCTGGTGGCGCCGCAGGAAGCTGTCGCGGATCTCGAAAAGCTGGCGCAAAACCTCTACATCAGCGCCCCGAGCATGGCGCAATATGCCGCGCTGGCGTGCTTCGAGCCCGAAACACTGACCATTCTCGAAACGCGCCGCGCCGAGTTCGGCCGCCGTCGCGACTTCTTGCTGCCTGCTTTACGCGAGCTGGGATTCGGGATCGCGGTCGAGCCAGAAGGGGCGTTTTATCTGTATGCCGACATCAGCGCGTTTGGCGGCGATGCCTTCGCCTTTTGCCAGCACTTCCTTGAAACCGAGCATGTTGCTTTCACGCCGGGTCTTGATTTCGGCCGCTTTCAAGCCGGGCATCACGTGCGCTTTGCCTACACGCAAAACCTGCCGCGTTTGCAGGAAGCGGTAGGACGCATTGCCCGTGGCCTGCAGAGCTGGAATCGCTGATGCAGTTTTCACCCGCACTGGAACAAGGGCGTTTGATCAAACGCTATAAACGGTTTTTGGCCGACATCGAAACAGTCAGTGGCGAGCTGATGACCATTCACTGCCCGAACACCGGGTCCATGCTCAATTGCATGGTCGAAGGCGGACAGGTCTGGTTCAGTCGTTCCAATGACCCCAAGCGCAAGTTGCCGGGGACGTGGGAGATCAGTGAAACCCCGCAAGGTCGGCTGGCTTGCGTCAACACTGGCCGCGCCAATCGTCTGATCGAAGAAGCCTTGCTGGCAGGGGTTATCACTGAGCTCAATGGCTTCACGGCGCTCAAACGTGAGGTGGCTTATGGTCAGGAAAACAGCCGGATTGATTTTCGACTGGAGTACCCCGACGGGTTTGCCTTTGTTGAAGTCAAAAGTGTGACGCTGGGGTTTGACGACTCGCCCATTGCTGCCTTTCCCGATGCGGTGACGCAACGCGGCGCCAAACACTTACGAGAACTTGCGAGTTTGGCCCGCGACGGCGTACGTGCGGTGCAGCTGTATTGCGTCAATCTCACCGGTATTGATGCCGTAAGGCCGGCCGCGGAGATTGATCCCGGCTATGCCGCAGCTTTAAAAGAAGCGGTCGCTGCGGGCGTACAGGTGTTGGCGTATGGCGTAAACCTGACATCGACTGCTGTGGTAGTGGACCGCCGTTTAGAGGTCATCCTCTGACGTTCCAATGCGTAGGCAGATGCCTTGGCTGTCTTCATGGCAGTCAAGGCGAGTCAGGAATTGCCCGGCGCAAGGCCCGGCAACGCACTCGCCGGACTCGATCAAAAACAGGGCCGCGTGGGTGGCGCATTTAATCAGGCTGGCGCTGTCGTCGAGAAACCGGTCGGGCTGCCATTCCAGCCGGACACCCCGGTGCGGGCAGCGGTTCTTGTAGGCATAGACCCGGCCCTCACGTCGCACGATAAGCAGGTCTGATTCGTCTATTTGAAAGCCGCGACTGTTGCCTTCCTTCAGGTCCTCAGATGGGCATAACCACTTCATGGCATTCCTTAATGGCTGCTGATACTCGCGTTGATGACGCAGGTGGCAGGGTGTTAATAGGTTGACGTGCAAATGCAAACAATTATCAAATAGCTGGCTGCTCCGCGATGCGCTGTGTACACGGTGCTGGATGTTACGGTTCCCGCCGACCCACTTACTAAGGAACGCCTCTGTATGCGCTTGAGACTCCGCCTGATTACGCTCTTTGCGGGCCTTTTGGTCAGTCACGTCAGCTCGGCTGCCGAATTGCCACAACGTTGGGTCAGTGCCGGAGGGGCGCTCTCTGAATGGGTCAGTGCGCTGGGGGCGGAGTCTAAATTGGTTGGGGTCGATACCACTAGCCAACATCCTGAATCACTTAAATCCCTGCCCAGTATCGGCTATCAGCGTCAACTCTCGGCCGAGGGCATCTTGAGCCTCAAGCCTGATGTGTTGATTGGTACGCAAGAGATGGGGCCAGCGGAGGTCTTAAAGCAGATTCAAGGGGCTGGAGTGCCGGTTGAACTGTTCTCGGCACAGGCTGATCTGGCGACGCTGCAGGCGACGCTTTTGCATTTAGGGCAGTTACTTGGGGATGACGTGAACGCCAAGGGCGTTTTTGACCGTTTTAAGCAGCAAATGGATCGCCAGCGTGTTCAGGTCAAGCAAATACAAGCAACGCACAAGGTGCCGGGCGTTCTTTTGTTACTGGGGCATGCGGGTGGCAAGCCGATGATTGCGGGTAAAGAAACGGCTGCGGACTGGCTGATCCAGCAGGCCGGCGGACGAAATCTTGCCATACATTCGGGCTACAAACCGTTTTCGGTTGAGGCATTGGCGGGCTTGAACCCGCAGGTTCTGGTATTTGCTGATCGCAGCCTGAGCGGTGAGGCCGCCCGCGCCGCACTGTTGAAAGAAAACCCGGTGCTGGCATCGATTCGTGCAGTCAAAGCAGGTCAGGTCTATGAAATGGACCCGACCCTGCTGGTTGGCGGGCTGGGACCACGGTTGCCGGAGCGTCTCAAGCAGCTCACGGCTGAGTTCTACCCCGAGGCTGCGGGCACTCAATGAAAACGCTGGTAAAACCCCGTGCTTTGTTTATGAGCCTGGGCCTCTTGTGCCTGCTGGCAACATGGTTGTCGCTGGCGCTTGGGCCGGTGAGTTTGCCTCTGTTCGATACATTGCGCGCTGCCTTGCGGTTGATGGGGCTGCCTGTGCAGGGCGAAGGAGTGGAACAGGCGGAATTGATTCTGGGGCAGATCCGTTTGCCGCGGACCTTGCTGGGGTTGGCGGTGGGTGGTGTGCTGGCGCTGTCGGGTGTTGCAATGCAGGGCTTGTTCCGCAACCCGTTGGCCGATCCCGGGCTGGTCGGTGTCTCCAGCGGTGCAGCCTTGGGCGCGGCAATTGCCATCGTGGGCGGCGCTGCGTTGGGTGGTTTGCCGGACTTTATCGGGCCGTACTTGTTGTCGCTCTGTGCGTTTTTGGGGGGCTTGGGAGTGACTGCGCTGGTTTACCGGCTAGGACGGAAAAATGGCCAAACCCAAGTGGCCGTGATGTTGCTGGCGGGGATCGCACTGACGGCGTTATCGGGTTCCGCAGTAGGGCTTTTTACTTATCTGGCGGATGACGCGACGCTTCGTACGCTGACGTTCTGGAATCTGGGCAGTTTAAATGGCGCCAGCTATGCACGGTTGTGGCCACTGCTGCTGGTCACTGTCGGTGTTGCGCTGTGGCTGCCACGCCGTGCAACGGCGTTGAATGCGTTGTTGCTGGGCGAATCGGAAGCCAATCACTTGGGAGTTAATGTTGAGGGTCTGAAGCGTGAACTGGTGTTTTGTACTGCTTTGGGCGTCGGTGCGGCTGTAGCGGCGGCGGGGATGATTGGCTTTATAGGGTTGGTGGTGCCGCATCTGGTACGGCTGTTGGCGGGGCCAGATCATCGCGTTTTACTGCCCGCGTCAGTCTTGGCAGGGGCAAGTTTACTGCTGTTTGCTGATCTGATTGCGCGTTTGGCACTTGCCCCCGCTGAGCTGCCCATCGGTATTGTGACGGCCTTTCTGGGGGCTCCGTTCTTCCTGTATTTACTGCTGCGAGGCCGCCACTGATGTTGCGAGCGGAAAATCTGCAGATCCGTCGTGGGCAAAAAGTCGTGTTGTCGGGTATTACGCTTGAGGTCCGCCCTGGCGAGGTTCTCGGTGTGCTGGGGCCTAATGGTGCAGGTAAGAGCACCTTATTGGCGGGTTTGTGTGCAGAGTTGGCGCCTACCGAAGGCGACGTCTGGCTCGATCAGCGCCCGCTGAGTCGATGGAAGGGCGTGGAGCGCGCTCAACGGCTGGCCG
Organism: Pseudomonas sp. WS 5078; assembly: GCF_012985745.1. Taxonomy (NCBI): domain Bacteria; kingdom Pseudomonadati; phylum Pseudomonadota; class Gammaproteobacteria; order Pseudomonadales; family Pseudomonadaceae; genus Pseudomonas; species Pseudomonas sp. WS 5078. The sequence goes on from NZ_JAAQWX010000013.1 coordinate 132,602, forward strand.
TATTGCCACAAACGTCAACGCTTGATTTTGCGTTCCGCGTCGAGGACGTCGTCGGCATGGGGCGCTTGCCTCATCAGACAGGCCGAACCCGCGATGCCGAAATTGTTCAGGAGGCATTGCACGCAGCGGATGTTGAACACCTGGCAGGTCGCAGTTACCTCGCGTTATCGGGCGGTGAGCGTCAGCGTGTCCACCTTGCCCGCGTGCTGGCGCAATTATGGCCGGGGCAGGGTGGGCAAACACTGTTGCTGGATGAGCCGACCTCCATGCTGGACCCGTTGCATCAGCACACCACGTTAAAGGCTATCCGGGCGTTCGCAGACAGGGGCGCCGCGGTCTTGATCATTCTGCATGACCTTAATCTGGCCGCGCGCTATTGCGACCGATTGTTACTGCTGGAAAACGGTCGGCCGCGTGCGCTGGATTGTCCGCAGGCAGTGTTGCAGCCTGCGTTGCTCCAGGCGGTATTCGGGCTTGAGGTATTGGTACACCAGCACCCTGAGCTGGGGCATCCGCTGATCATTGCGCGTTGAATTCCTGACTTTTGAAAGGCCCGACGCTTTTGTGCAGGCAAAAAAAAGACCCGGCAAAAGCCGGGTCAAATAACCGTGATTAGCCTGATGAGGAGATTTTCTGAGAGTCCGAACCAAGGGCCTTTCAGAAGATCGTCTGGCCTCGCGACCAGATGGCGTAATAATAACAATTCTCATTATCGAGTCAACAGCAGTTTGTCGCTTTTTTAAGAGCAGGGCAAAGTTTCAAACTTTTCGTGCCGTCAACGCGCTCTCAACTTGTTTGTTGAGTGCTTCTTTACGCTCTGCGGGAACATCGTTCCAGTGGACATCCAGCAAGGCACCCTCAATTGCATAGAGCAAGACTTTGGACGCTCTGAACCCTCGGGCTTTCACCGCACGATAAGCATCAGCTGCGCCAAGCCGTTTCAAGTCCGAAAGGTTATGAATACCCACAGCGTGCAGCCATTGCGCCGACGTCTTTCCAAGATTTCTCAAATGCTGGAGTTCATCGTTCATCAAGCCTCCTTGCGACGGCGCAAGCGCAGTGTTTGCTGGACCAAGTCTGTCTTTCAGGAGTGTAGCGCTCTGTAGGAAAACCGCCGTTCTTTAGTCGGTTTTGGAACAAGCAGGGCTATTTAAGGGCGAAATCTATAGGTTGGAGAGGGTCGCAGAGGGGATTGAAACGATGGGAATAGAGCTGCTGGACAGGATCGACAAGCCGGGTTTGCGCCGACGCAGGTGCGCGTGCCCGGATGTCGCATTTTGCTACTTTGTGCGGTAACGCAGTCGAGTGCCGAAGTTGACCGACATCAAAATCTCATCCGCCGTCAATTCAACAGGGAAGTAAGCCCCTGAGATCTGAGCATGGGCCAGGCTGGCACCTTCAATGCACGCTGTGCGCAGGTCGAGCCCCCGAAGGTCCGCAGAGCGAAAGTAACCATCGGTGAAGTCCACGTCCTGCGCATTCAACTGACGCAAATCCAGCCCTCGGAAATCCCCGCCGCGCATATCAATGGGCCCTTGCGGGCGTTCTTGATTGAAACCGGCGATATCGTCCTTGTGCAGCAGCGCGTACAGCGCCGAATCAAGCAATTGTGGGCGGCTCATGAGGCGTCTCCTGTTGGATTTATGACGCCATTATAGTGCCACTATTGAGTGACCGCGAACCCTTGCCGCCTCACGGTCACTCGGGTGCGTTACAGCCCTGGCAGTCGCTGACGAATGTCTGCGATCAAGGTGTCCAGACTTTTACTGTTATTGGTTTCAATATGCTTGCTGCGCAGCACTTCGTCGGCGCCCAGAGGCTCGCGACGGGCACGTTGAGCGCGCACCACATCAAGGGTGGCATCAGACGGGTCAGTGCCTTGGGCCTGACGATGAGCCAGCCAGCCTTCGATTACGGCGTCCGGTGCATCGCAATCGATGATCAGGCACGGCACACCGGTGGACTCGGCCACACTGGCAGCGGCGTCACGTTGTTCGCGTTTCAGGTACGTGGCATCAATGATTACCGGGAAGCCTGCACGCAGCACGGTCGCGGCCAGTTCATGCAACTTTTTGTAGGTGCTGTCGCTGGCATCGGTGCTGTAGATACCTTCACCTACAGCATTTTCACGCTGCTGTGCACCGAACAATTGTTTACGGATGACATCGGAGCGCAGGCGGATGGCGCCCAGTGCTTCGACCAAACGCATGGCAACCGAGCTTTTACCCACGGCTGATACACCGTGAGTGATTGCCAGAAAGCGCGATGGAATGGTGCTGTAGCTTTCTGCAAGGTTCGCGTAATTGCGGTATTGGCGCAGGGTGGTAGCGCGTTGAACACCACTGGCTTCGGCGGGCATGCTGAACAGGCTGACTTTGGCGCGTACCAGCGCACGGTAGGCTTTGTAGAAGTTAAGCAGCTCTAGCCCCTGATAGTCACCGGTCAATTCCAGATACTGGCTGACAAAGCGCCGGGCCAGGCATTTCAGCCCGCGGTCTTCAAGGTCCATGGCGAGGAAGCCGACATCACCATAGACGTCGGTGAAGCGGAAGGGCTCGTTAAATTCGATGCAGTCGAAAATCACCACTTTGCCATCAATCAGCGTGGCGTTACCCAAGTGGATGTCGCCATGGCATTCGCGAATGAACCCTTCGGCTTTACGTTGTTTGAGCAAGGGTTCAAGGCGGGTGAAGTTGCTTTCTGCCCAGGCTTGAAGGGCATCCAGTTGCTGCAAGTCTGTTTTATCAGTCAGAAACGGCCGAATCTGGTCGAAGTTTTGACGCACGGGTTCCATGACGGCTTCTGGCGTGCCTTGGTAGTGCTCAAGCGATACGTGAGGTGCATTAATGTGGAAATGAGCGATTTGCTGCGCCATTTCATCAATGTGTGCGGCATTCAGCTCGCCGTTGGCTTGCAGGGTGCTGAGCAATTGGCTCTGCGGAAACTGACGCATTTTCAGCGCGTATTCGATCACAGGGCCGTCGCCGCCCAAGACCGGGGCATCTGGAGATCCAGTGATCGGCAGTACGTCGAGGTACAGCCCTTCAGTCAGGCGCTGGTTCAAGCGCAGCTCTTCGTTGCAAAAGAATTTGCGCTGATCAAGGTCGGTAAAGTCGAGAAAACCGAAGTTGACCGGTTTCTTCAGCTTGTAGGCATACGGGCCGGTGAGGATTACCCAAGAAATGTGCGTTTCGATAACCTGAAACCCATCGACGTCATGCGGGTATAGGCTCGGGTTCTGTAGCGCGGCGATCAGGTTCTGGCTCACGGTTGGTCCTTCAAGACGGGGAAAATTCAATGCGCCATTATGGCTGCTGACGGCGGTACTGCAAACCGCCGGGCTGCGCATGATGAACGTGAACAAAGTGCGTATAATCCGCCGCCATGACTCGTACCCGATCCCCCCGTTCCCGTTCCAAACGTCCCTCCGGTGGCGGCCTTCGCCCATGGCTGGGCTGGGCGCTCAAGCTCAGTCTGGTCGGCCTGGTTGTGCTGGCAGGTTTCGCCGTCTACCTCGACGCTATCGTTCAGGAGAAGTTCTCCGGCAAACGCTGGACCATCCCGGCCAAGGTTTACGCCCGGCCGCTTGAGCTGTTCGTCGGCCAAAAGCTGAGCAAGAACGATTTTCTCACTGAACTCGATGCTTTGGGCTATCGCCGTGAAAGTGCGGTCAGCGGCCCAGGCGCTGCGTCAGTCAATGGCAACACGGTTGACCTCAATACCAGGGGGTTCCAGTTTTATGAAGGTGCCGAGAAAGCCCAGCCTGTGCGTGTGCGTTTCTCCGGTGATTACGTTGCCGAACTGTCGACCTCCAATGGCGCCAAGTTGCCCGTAGTGCGCCTTGAGCCACTGCTGATCGGTGGTCTCTACCCGAAAAATCTTGAAGACCGCATTCTGATCAACATTGATCAGGTGCCTCCGTTCCTGCTGGAAACCCTGGTAACGGTGGAAGATCGTGATTTTTACCATCACTTGGGGGTGTCGCCGAAGTCGATCGCCCGTGCCATTTGGGTCAACTCGTCTTCCGGGCAAATGCGTCAGGGCGGCAGTACGCTGACTCAGCAGTTGGTCAAAAACTTCTACCTGACCAACGAGCGCAGTCTGAGCCGCAAGCTGACCGAAGCGATGATGGCAGTACTGCTGGAATTGCATTACGACAAGCGCGAAATCCTTGAGGCTTACCTCAACGAGGTTTTTGTCGGGCAGGACGGCCAACGGGCTGTGCATGGTTTTGGTCTGGCCAGCCAGTTCTTCTTCAGCCAGCCATTGTCTGAACTCAAGTTGCATCAAGTGGCTTTACTGGTAGGGATGGTCAAAGGGCCGTCTGCTTATAATCCGCGGCGCTACCCGGAGCGCGCGCTGGAACGACGTAATCTGGTCCTCGACTTGCTTGAACAGCAGGGTGTGGCCACTTCCGAGCAAGTGGCGGCAGCTAAAAAAATGCCGCTGGGCGTGACCAAGCGCGGGAGTCTGGCAGACAGTTCGTTCCCGGGTTTCCTGGATTTGGTGAAGCGTCAGTTGCGTGAAGACTATCGCGATGAAGACTTGACCGAAGAAGGTCTGCGGATTTTCACCAGCTTCGATCCGATCTTGCAGATGAAGTCCGAAGCCGCTGTCGGAGAAACCTTCAAGCGTCTGGCCGGGCGTAAAGGCTCCGATGAAGTCGAAGCAGCGATGGTGGTGACGAACCCTGAAACGGGCGAAGTGCAGGCGCTGATTGGCAGCCGCTTGCCGGGTTATGCGGGCTTCAACCGGGCGCTGGACGCGGTACGGCCGATTGGCTCGCTGATCAAGCCGGCGGTTTATCTCACCGCGTTGGAGCGTCCAAGCCAGTACACGTTGACCAGTTGGCTGTCAGACGAACCCTTGTCGATCAAAGGAGCAGATGGCCAGATCTGGAAGCCGCAAAACTATGACCGCCGTTCACACGGCACCGTCTTCCTGTATCAGTCGATGATGAACTCCTACAACTTGGGCACTGTGCGACTGGGGCAGGAAGTGGGCGTTCCCAACGTGCTCAAGACCTTGGCGCGGCTAGGGGTTGAACGTGAGTTCCCGGCATTCCCTTCCATGTTGCTGGGGGCTGGGGCCTTGAGTCCGATGGAAGTGGCGACGATGTATCAAACCTTGGCCAACGGCGGTTTTAATACTCCGATGCGCGGGATTCGCAGCGTGCTGACGGCTGAAGGTGAGCCGCTCAAGCGTTATCCGTTCCAGATCCAGCAGCGCTTTGATCCAGGGTCGATCTACCTGATTCAAAACGCCATGCAGCATGTAATGCGTGAGGGTACAGGTCGTTCTGTTTACAACGTGTTGCCCAAAAGTTTGGCGTTGGCTGGTAAAACCGGTACCAGTAACGATTCCCGCGACAGCTGGTTTGCCGGGTTCAGCCAGGATCTGCTGGCTGTCGTCTGGCTGGGGCGTGATGACAACGGTAAAACACCGTTCACGGGTGCAACGGGTGCCTTGCAGGTGTGGACCAGTTTTATGAACAAGGCTGACCCGCTACCGCTCGACATGCCGCAACCGGATAACATCGTTCAGGCGTGGATTGATCCGCATACCGGGCAAGGTTCAGATGCCAACTGCCCGGGCGCGGTGCAGATGCCGTATATTCGCGGCAGTGAGCCGCCCGCCGGAGCCAGTTGTGCAGCTGAAACACCTGCAACCGGTGAGGCGGTGATGGACTGGGTCAAGGGCTGGTTGAATTAAGCAAAGAGGAATTGACGTGAATAAGTGGTGGGTTCCGGCTGTAACAGCCTTGGCTTTGCTCAATGGTTGCGCCAGTGTTCCGCAGGGCTCTATTCCTGTGGTCGATGCAGGTGTTCCAGTGTCCAATAACGAGCGTGTTTCTGCTCAGCGTACGGCGGGTAATTACCCGCAGGCGACTGCTCCGCGCACTGCGCAGGCTCAAGCCATTCCTCAAGACTCTGGCGTAGTAGTGATGATTCCGGGTGGCGCGGCGGCGGTCTCTACACCGATCAGTGCCGAGCCGTTCACGCCGGGGCCGATTACCCCAAGCCCGGCGCCTGCGCCAATCAGCACTGGCAGCTATACGCCGGGCGCTGCTTACAGTGCGCCGACCCCGGTGACGCCAAGCGGTATTCCGTCCAGCAGCGGTGGACTGGCGGCTGATGAGCAATTGGATGGCCCGGTGCTGGCATTGCTGACCACCGCTCAGCAACAGCAAGCAACGGGTGATTTGAATGGCGCATCGTCCAGCCTTGAACGTGCGCAGCGTGTAGCGCCCCGTGAACCACAAGTACTCTATCGTCTGGCGCAGGTGCGCATGGCCCAAGGTGATGCTGCGCAAGCGGAACAGTTTGCACGTCGCGGTCTGACATTCGCTGGCGGCCGTCCGGATCTTCAAGCCAGCCTGTGGGGTTTGATTGCTCAGGCGCGTGAGAAACAAGGTGATGCAGCTGGCGCTGCATCGGCACGTCAAAAAGCCAAGGTGAGTCTGTAATGGATACACGCTTCCCGGCTATTGCCGAACAGTTATTGCTGATTGAGCGCGAATTGCGTGTGCAGGGCTGGTGGGACGACGTGTCGCCCTCCGCCGAGGCGTTGAGCAGTGTTGAGCCCTTTTCAGTGGATACGCTCGACTTCCATCAATGGTTGCAATGGATCTTTCTGGTGAGGATGAAACACATCCTCGAGCAGGATCTGCCGCTGCCCAATGCGTCGGGCATTCTTGAAATGGCTGAAATGGTGTATGCCGATAGGCCTTTAGAGAGTCTTAGCCTGCGTAATGCGCTGAAAAAGTTCGACCAACTGATCGTCGACGCTCGTTAATTGCCTGGCTGCCGGTTTTTCCGGCAGTCGTGCGCATATTTCTACCGCTTTGCGCCATTCAGGCGAGTTTTATCCCTCATCAAGCCCGTTTCTTTTGTGTTCAGATGCGCGTAGTTGGAAAAAAGCGCAATTATTGCTTGACTTGGGTGGGGTGAATGAGAAGAATCGAAAGTCCGCTGTAGAGGGACTGCCAGAAGCAGACTCTCTCAGCAGATCATGAGGCGCACACCCGCGCCGACCTGCTACACCCGCAACGCGTTACCTCGCGCTGGGTGGGAAACCCCCGCAATACTTGGGGAGCTCCCAATACTTGCTCAGTCAGTGCTGACGTAGTCGGCGACCACCGTCGCTCATGCTCTGCTGAAAAGTAAACCTATTAAGACCCGTTCGTTTTTTGCGATCGGTATTCTGGCGTTTTAGAGGTGAACAACGTGGAGCTTTTATCTGGCGGTGAGATGCTCGTCCGCTTTTTGCGCGACGAAGGTGTCAAACATATCTACGGGTACCCTGGTGGTGCTCTCCTGCATGTCTACGACGCACTGTTCAAAGAGCCGGAAGTGTCACACATCCTGGTTCGTCACGAACAAGCTGCTACTCATATGGCTGACGGTTATGCCCGTGCCACCGGTAAAGCTGGTGTAGTACTGGTCACGTCCGGCCCCGGTGCTACCAATGCCATTACGGGTATTGCGACCGCCTACATGGACTCTATTCCGATGGTCATCATCTCCGGTCAGGTGCCTAGCACAATGGTCGGGACCGATGCTTTCCAGGAGACCGACATGATCGGTATCTCCCGGCCCATCGTTAAGCACAGTTTCATGATCAAGCATGCTTCGGAGATCCCGGAGGTCATGAAAAAGGCGTTCTACCTGGCACAGTCCGGTCGTCCTGGCCCTGTGGTGGTGGATGTTCCCAAGGACATGACCAACCCGGCTGAAAAGTTCGAATACGTTTTCCCGAAAAAAGCCAAGCTGCGTTCCTACAGCCCGGCGGTTCGTGGTCACTCCGGCCAGATCCGCAAAGCGGTGGAAATGCTGCTGGCGGCCAAGCGTCCGGTGGTTTACGCAGGCGGCGGCGTCATTTTGGGCGGCGGCTCTGCTCCGTTGACCGAGTTGGCGAAAATGCTCAACGTGCCAGTCACTAACACGTTGATGGGCTTGGGGGCTTACCCTGGCACAGACCGTCAGTTCATCGGCATGCTGGGTATGCATGGCAGCTTTACGGCCAACATGACCATGCATAACGCAGACGTGATCCTGGCAGTCGGGGCGCGCTTTGATGATCGCGTGATCAATGGCCCGTCCAAGTTCTGTCCCAATGCCAAGATCATCCATGTGGATATCGACCCTGCGTCTATTTCCAAGACCATCAAGGCGGATGTGCCCATCGTCGGTCCGGTCGAAAGCGTCATGACCGAAATGGTCTCGATCCTCAAGGACATTGGCGAAACACCCAATGCTGAAGCGGTCGCTACGTGGTGGAAGCAGATCGATGAGTGGCGCGGTGATCGCGGTTTGTTTCCGTACGACAAGGGCGACGGTAGCAAAATCAAGCCGCAAGCCGTAATCGAGATGCTTTGCGAAGTGACCAAGGGCGACGCGTATGTGACGTCCGATGTGGGTCAGCACCAGATGTTTGCGGCTCAGTATTACCGCTTCAACAAGCCTAATCGCTGGATCAACTCAGGTGGTCTGGGGACGATGGGCTTTGGGTTCCCGGCTGCCATGGGGGTCAAATTAAGCTTCCCGGATGCTGATGTAGCCTGTGTGACAGGTGAGGGCAGTATTCAGATGAACATTCAGGAATTGTCGACGTGTTTGCAGTACGACTTGCCCGTGAAGATCATCAGTCTCAATAACGGCGTACTGGGAATGGTGCGCCAATGGCAGGACATGAACTACGGCAGCCGTCACTCGCATTCCTACATGGAGTCGCTGCCTGACTTCGTGAAGCTGGCAGAGGCTTATGGCCATGTAGGCATTCGGATCACGGACCTGAAAGACCTGAAGCCAAAAATGGAAGAAGCGTTCGCCATGAAAGACCGTTTGGTGTTCCTGGATATTCAGGTCGACACCAGCGAGCACGTATACCCGATGCAGATCAAAGATGGCTCCATGCGAGACATGTGGCTGAGCAAGACGGAGCGTACTTAATCATGCGGCACATTATTTCTTTGCTTCTTGAAAACGAACCGGGTGCCTTGTCTCGCGTTGTAGGGCTTTTTTCGCAACGTAACTACAACATTGAAAGCCTGACGGTAGCGCCCACCGAAGACCCGACTTTATCGCGTCTGACGCTGACGACCGTGGGGCACGATGAGATCATCGAGCAGATCACCAAAAACCTGAACAAGCTGATTGAAGTGGTCAAGCTGGTCGACCTGTCGGAGAGTGCTCACATTGAGCGTGAACTGATGTTGGTTAAGGTCAAGGCAACGGGAGCGCAGCGCGCAGAGATCAAACGAACGACGGACATCTTCCGTGGCCAGATCGTTGATGTGAGCGCCAGTGTTTATACCGTGCAATTGACGGGTACCAGTGACAAGCTCGACAGCTTCATTCAGTCGATTGGAACCGCTTCGATCCTGGAAACAGTTCGCAGCGGTGTCACCGGGATTGCCCGTGGCGACAAAGTACTCAGCATCTAAAACTAATAAGTGCTAATGGCCTGAATGGCCTGGATATAAGGGAAAATCATGAAAGTTTATTACGACAAAGACTGCGACCTTTCGATCATCCAGGGCAAAAAAGTAGCCATCATTGGTTACGGCTCCCAAGGTCACGCTCAAGCCTGCAACCTGAAAGACTCAGGTGTAGACGTGACTGTCGGTCTGCGTAAAGGTTCGGCCACTGTCGCTAAAGCTGAGGCTCATGGCCTCAAAGTAACCGACGTTGCCAGCGCTGTTGCCGCAGCGGACCTGGTCATGATTCTGACCCCGGACGAGTTCCAGTCGTCGCTGTATAAAAACGAAATCGAGCCGAATATCAAGAAAGGCGCCACTCTGGCGTTCTCCCACGGCTTTGCGATTCACTACAACCAGGTTGTACCGCGTGCCGATCTCGACGTAATCATGATCGCGCCGAAAGCCCCGGGCCACACCGTCCGTTCTGAATTCGTAAAAGGCGGCGGTATTCCTGATCTGATCGCTATCTATCAGGACGCTTCGGGCAACGCCAAGAACGTTGCACTGTCTTACGCTTCGGGCGTGGGTGGCGGCCGTACCGGTATCATCGAAACCACATTCAAAGACGAGACTGAAACCGACCTGTTCGGTGAGCAGGCAGTTCTGTGCGGTGGTACTGTCGAGCTGGTCAAAGCTGGCTTCGAAACACTGGTTGAAGCAGGCTACGCGCCCGAGATGGCGTACTTCGAGTGTTTGCACGAACTGAAGTTGATCGTTGACCTCATGTACGAAGGCGGTATCGCGAACATGAACTACTCGATCTCCAACAACGCTGAGTACGGCGAGTACGTGACAGGTCCGGAAGTCATCAACGCCGAGTCCCGTCAGGCAATGCGCAATGCGCTCAAGCGTATCCAGGATGGCGAATACGCCAAGATGTTCATCAGCGAGGGTGCCACTGGTTACCCGTCGATGACCGCCAAGCGTCGCAACAACGCTGCACACGGTATCGAAGTGATCGGTGAGCAACTGCGTTCGATGATGCCTTGGATCGGCGCGAACAAGATTGTCGATAAAGCCAAGAACTAAGTTTGTAGCGTGAAGAAAAACGCGGCTTCGGCCGCGTTTTTTCGTTTAAAGGGTGGCTTCTGGTATAAAGCATCACTGTTTGCGTGTCAGTGTTGGCCGTGAACCTTTATCGAAACTTTCCATATCGTTGCAAGGTAATGTCCATGAGCGAACGTCCCGAAGAGCCAAAACAGGCCTCTGACGCCGATAGTCTGCTGCCTATCGATGAGCATGTCGAAGAAGGACATGACGCCGAAGGCCGTAAAGTCCGGCATCGTGGTATCTATCTGCTACCCAACCTTTTCACGACGGCGAACCTGTTCGCGGGTTTTTATTCGATCATCAACTCGATGAGCGCGCAAAGTGCCATGAGTGCAGGTGATGCTGCTGGAGCGAGCAAATACTTCGCTTTTGCCGCGATCGCGATCTTTGTGGCCATGGTGCTTGACGGTCTTGATGGTCGGGTTGCACGCATGACAAATACCCAAAGTGCCTTTGGTGCTGAATACGATTCCTTGTCTGACATGGTTGCCTTTGGCGTTGCCCCCGCTTTGTTGGCATTTGGTTGGGCGCTGGGGGATATGGGCAAGGTCGGCTGGATGGTTGCCTTTATTTATGTGGCTGGTGCAGCATTGCGTCTGGCGCGTTTCAACACTCAAGTAGGCACAGCGGATAAGCGGTACTTCATCGGCTTGGCGAGCCCCGCTGCAGCGGGTGTTGTGGCGGGGATCGTGTGGGCATTCAGCGATTACGGTATCCAGGGTTCCAAGATGTCGTTTCTGGTAGCGTTACTTGTTGCTGCTGCGGGCATGTTGATGGTCAGCAATATTAAGTACAACAGCTTTAAAGAGTTGGACTTGAAAGGTCGCGTACCTTTTGTCGCCATTCTGGCTGTGGTGCTGGTCTTTGCAGTGGTCTTCAGTGATCCGCCGCGTATTTTACTGCTGGTCTTTCTTGCTTATGCGGCATCCGGACCCGTTCAGTACCTGTTGCATCTGCGTCGGAACAAAAGCGCCGAGTGATGTAATTTCTCGCATACTCCGTAGTCTATTGGGCATCAGTCTTCCAATACTACGGAGTTGCCATGCTCATCAAGCTCCCCAAAGCGTCCGCCAGTAAAGAGTCGGATGTCACGCCTGAAGCTTTCTATTTGTCGCGCCGTGCATTGCTGGGGAGTTCGCTTGCCGGGCTTGCCGTGAGTGCGCTTCCTCGTTTAGCAAGCGCACAGGAGGGCGGGATGTATCCTGATGCCGACGCTGGCGCGCCACCCGCATGGTTTTCCGAAAAGCTTCCCAACACTAAATGGCAAGCGCTGAACGTCCAGGGAGAGGCAATCACCCCCTTCAAAGATGCTACTCACTACAACAATTTCTATGAGTTCGGCACCGACAAAGGCGATCCAGCGCAAAATGCTGGTGCATTGAAGACTGAGCCATGGACCGTGGTTGTTGATGGTGAGGTCGGTAAGCCGGGCCGATATGCGCTTGAAGACTTTATGAAGCCATATCAATTGGTAGAGCGGATTTACCGGCTTCGCTGTGTAGAAGCATGGTCAATGGTGATTCCTTGGTTGGGTTTCCCGCTTTCAGCATTGCTTAAGCAGGTAGAGCCTACGTCAAAAGCAAAGTTCATCCGTTTTGAGACGTTGCAGGATCCGAAGATCATGCCGGGGCAGCGTTCTGGATTCGCTTTGATTGATTGGCCTTATGTAGAGGGGTTGCGGTTGGATGAAGCGATGAACCCATTGGCAATTCTGGCGGTAGGGATGTACGGGCGAGAGTTGCCTAATCAAAACGGCGCGCCATTGCGGCTAGTGGTGCCTTGGAAATACGGCTTTAAAAGCGTGAAGTCCATTGTACGTATCAGCCTTGTTGAAGATCAGCCGAAGACGACTTGGCAGAGTATTGCGGCAGATGAATACGGCTTTTATGCCAACGTTAATCCGCAAGTGGACCATCCGCGATGGAGTCAGGCGCGTGAGCGTCGTCTGCCCAGTGGCCTGTTCAGTCCGAATGTACGCGAGACTCAGATGTTCAACGGTTACGGTGAAGAGGTGGCCTCTTTATACAGTGGGCTAGATCTGCGGAAAAACTACTGATGCGATTCCCTTATTGGCGTTCGTTTGTTTTTGTATTAGCGATTATTTGGCCGCTGCTCTGGGTGTTTCAGGCGTGGAGTTCAATGCTCGGGCCTGATCCGGGCAAAGTTCTGGTTGATCGTTTGGGGTTAGGAACGCTTATCTTATTGCTGATAACGCTTTGCATGACACCTTTACACAAGGTCACAGGATGGGCTGGCTGGGTTGCTGTTCGACGTCAAATCGGCTTGTGGTGTTTTGCTTATGTAATGCTGCATCTGTTGGCTTACCTCACTTTTGTATTGGGGTTCGATTGGTCACAGTTGGGGATGGAGTTGCAAAAGCGCCCTTACATTATTGTGGGCAGCCTTGGTTTCTTGCTGTTGTGCGTACTTGCCATAACGTCCAATCGTTACAGTCAGCGTCGCTTGGGCGCACGCTGGAAAAAGCTGCACCGCCTCATTTATGTGGTTTTAGGGTTGGGGCTGGTGCATATGCTGTGGATCGTTCGTGCAGACCTCAAGGAGTGGTCAGTTTATGCGGCGATAGGAGCGGGGTTGATGGTGCTGCGTATACCGTTTGTGATGCGTCGCTTACCACGTCTATATAAGAAGAAATCGCTATCTGCCTCTTGAGTCAAAATAAAGGCTTGACTCAGAATTCCATCGGCCTATAATTCGCCCCACTTCCGGCGCAGTCGAAACGGAAAACTCCTTGAGATTCAAAGAGTTAAACGATTTCGAAAGTGTCAGCTTCAAGTCATCGAAGCAGGAAATGAGGTGTTGACAGCAGCGTGTAACGCTGTAGAATTCGCCTCCCGCTGACGAGAGATCGAAAGCGCAAGTGGTTGATGTTACAGAGGAAACTTTGAAAACATCTTAAAATAACCGCTTGACAGCAACAGAGGC
>NZ_JAAQWX010000014.1:0-142334 GCF_012985745.1 Pseudomonas sp. WS 5078
CGCCTTTCTCTTTCAGGCGCACGGCTTCTTCCACTGCGATTTCGCAGAAGGGGTTCATCGACATCTTGACGTTGGCGAGGTCAACGCCGGAGTTGTCCGCTTTGACGCGAACTTTAACGTTGTAATCGACCACTCGTTTGACAGCTACAAGAACCTTCATGGATTCCTCGTTACTCTCCGGTGAAAAGAAAGTCGCCTAGGCGAACCTGGCGGTTGATGCTCATCAGCACAAGGGCACCTCCAAAGATCGTTGCCTTGCCCTGCTTATATAAAGAAGGACGCGTGCCCAAAACTTCCCTTTGCGACCGCTTATCGGATGTGACTGGCAAGTCATTCATCGCAATGACGTGTAAACTTCGCTCAAAAAATGGCAGACCCCATCAGGCTAATGCCTGTGCCCTGTCTTTAGAGGTGCTCTTGAAACCAACAATCAGCCTACGGCGAGCGCAAAACCGCCCGTATCTTGACCGGAACACCTTTTGCGGTCAATACAGCAAATCGGCCACTTTAGAGCCGCGCGTCATTGATTTGTCTGGGTTGCAGGGATTTCAAACAAACGTTTGTATTGGACCCCGCGGGTGGTGTAGATATAATGCCGCCCCTTAGAGAGAGCGGTGCGTCATCCATTGCGTCTTCAGCGAGCGCCGAGGAAATAATGGATGAAACGCCAAACCTCCAATTAGAAAAATACCGTTGAGCCTTGAGTAGGAGATAGCCTGTGGAACGCGAATACATGGAATTCGACGTGGTCATCGTCGGCGCCGGCCCTGCCGGTTTGTCCGCCGCCTGCCGTTTGAAGCAGAAGGCCGCCGAAGCCGGTAACGAAATCAGCGTCTGCGTGGTTGAAAAAGGCTCTGAAGTCGGTGCACACATCCTGTCTGGCGCCGTGTTTGAACCCCGCGCCCTGAACGAATTGTTCCCGGACTGGAAAGAACTGGGCGCTCCACTCAATACACCGGTCACCCGCGACGATATTTATGTACTGCGCAGTGATACCACCTCGACCAAGGTGCCGGACTTCTTTGTGCCCAAGACCATGCACAACGAAGGCAACTACATCATCTCGCTGGGCAACCTGTGCCGCTGGCTGGCGCAACAGGCCGAGAACCTGGGCGTGGAAATCTATCCCGGCTTTGCCGCACAAGACGTCCTGCTTGATGAAAACAACGTGGTCCGCGGGATCATCACTGGCGACTTGGGTGTTGACCGAGAAGGCAACCCAAAAGAAGGCCTGTACACCCCGGGCATGGAACTGCGCGGCAAGTACACGCTGTTCGCAGAAGGCTGCCGCGGTCACCTTGGTAAACAACTGATCGAACGCTTCAAGCTGGACGCCGACGCAGACAGTCAGCACTACGGTATCGGCCTGAAAGAAATCTGGGAAATCGACCCGTCCAAACATCAGCCCGGCCTTGTGGTTCACACCGCGGGCTGGCCTCTGGACGTTATGAGCAGCGAGAACACCGGCGGCTCTTTCCTGTATCACCTGGAAAACAACCAGGTCGTGGTCGGCCTGATTGTTGACCTGTCCTACAGCAACACCTTCCTTTCGCCGTTCGATGAGTTCCAGCGCCTCAAGCATCACCCGGTGCTCAAGCAGTACCTTGAAGGCGGCAAGCGCATCAGTTACGGCGCCCGAGCCATTTGCAAGGGCGGCTTGAATTCGCTGCCTAAAATGGTCTTCAACGGCGGCGCATTGATCGGTTGCGATTTGGGCACGCTGAACTTCTCCAAAATCAAGGGCAGCCACACGGCGATGAAGTCCGGCATGCTCGCCGCCGATGCAGTGGCTGATGCGCTGCTCGCCGGTTCCGAAGGCGGTGATGCGCTCAATACGTACGTTGAAGCCTTCAAAGGCAGTTGGCTGTTTGACGAGTTGTTCGCCAGCCGTAACTTCGGTCCGGCGCTGCACAAGTTCGGCCCTATCCTGGGCGGCGGTTTCAACTGGATGGATCAGAACCTCTTCGGCGGCAAACTGCCGTTCACGTTGCACGACAACAAGCCAGACTACGCGTGCCTGAAGCTGGCCAAAGACTGTAAGAAGATCGACTACCCGAAACCCGACGGCAAGCTCAGCTTCGACAAACTCAGTTCAGTGTTCCTCTCCAGCACCAACCATGAAGAAGAACAGCCTTGTCACCTCAAGCTGCGCGATCCGAACATCCCGATCAGCGTCAACCTGCCGCTGTACGATGAGCCGGCTCAACGCTACTGCCCGGCGGGCGTGTATGAAGTGATCACTCAGGAAAGCGGTGAGAAGCGCTTCCAGATCAACGCGCAAAACTGCGTTCATTGCAAAACGTGCGACATCAAAGACCCGTCGCAGAACATCACTTGGGTTACCCCAGAAGGGGCTGGCGGCCCGACTTACCCGAATATGTAAGCCTGAAGCGGCCACTTAGCCGCTGAAGAGACGACAAGATGTCACGAGCGGCCCCGCTATCGGGGCCACTCACGCAATCATCAACAGTCTTACGCTGCTTTTAGTGGCGACAGGCACGCAAGAACTGCTCGCTACAATCCTCCCGCCCCTTCATGCCCCGGACTGCGCTCGAAATAGCGTTTGTACTCGCGGCTGAACTGCGACGTACTTTGATAACCCACCCGCTCTGCCACTTGCGCAACGCCCAAGCCCTCATTCAACAGCAACTGCTGAGCCCGCAATAAGCGCAAGCGCTTGAGGTACTGCACGGGCGACAACAGCGTACTGCGCTTGAAATGCTCATGAAAAGTGGAGGCGCTCATGTTCGCGCAACGCGCCAGCGTCTCGACATTCAATGGCTCAGCGAAATGTTCGTGTAAATGACTGAGGGACGCTGCCACCCGTGCGAACTGGCCTTGCTGCTCGACCAGCGCGCGCAATACGCCTGCCTGCGGTCCTCGCAAGGCCGCAAAGAGCACTTCGCGCAACCGCGCCTTGCCCATGATCCGGCACTCCAAAGGGTCGTGCAGACAGCGCAGTAACCGCTCAACCGCTTGGCGCATTTCGTCATCCAGCACGGCTGAGGTCATGGACTCGGGCGTTTGAGCAATAGCGCTGCGATCAGGATCACGCCCCATTGCCAGCACCAACTCACCGAGCACGGCGCGGTCAATACTGATGGCCACACCCAGCAGGGGAACTTGCTCAGATGCAAAGGTCTCACACTCGAACGGGACGGATAACGCCTGCACCAGATAATGCCCTGCGCCATATTCCAGTGTCCGCTGTCCGAGATAGGCCAACTTACTGCCCTGAGCGATGACCATTAGGCTAGGCTCATAAATCTGCGGCATGCGCGCCACTGCCCGACAGGCAGAAACCACGCGCACTTCGGGCAACAATGTCGATACAAAACCGATTTGCGAGGCCAACGGCTGGATCAATGAAACCAGCGTGGCATTCTCGTCGCGGTGGCGAGTCAAAAACATGCAGACAACTTCACAAGAGGAATAGACAGGCGCATCTTCGCAGAATTGACGGTTAAAACCAGATCCACCCCGACACGCCGGAGGAATAGGCATAACAGGCGGAGGAATCGTCATAGTCCTGACAGGCAGGCGGGCGCAAAATCACCTCCTTGTTTACAGTCAACGTTTCGCGAGGTTCTCCATGTCCAACGTCACCTATAACGCCATCGGCTACGCCGCTAAAACCGCTTCCGCTCCTTTGACGCCGATGCAGTTCAACCGTCGCGCGCCGCGCCCGGACGACGTCGCCATCGAGGTCATGTACTGCGGCGTGTGCCACTCCGATATTCACCAAGTGCATAACGATTGGGGCTTTGCCGTTTACCCGGTCATGCCGGGCCACGAAATCGTCGGCAAAGTGACTGCAGTGGGCAGCGCCGTGACCAAGTACAACGTGGGCGATCTGGTTGGAGTGGGCTGCATGGTCGACTCGTGCCGCGAATGCTCCGCGTGCAAGGAAGACCTGGAGCAATATTGCCTCGAAGGTTTTACCCAAACGTACGGCTCGCCGGACCGCATCGATGGCACCACCACCATGGGCGGCTACTCGGACAGCATCGTGGTACGCGAAGATTTCGTGGTGCGCATCCCGGAAAACCTTGACCCGGCGAGCGCAGCACCGCTGCTGTGTGCCGGCATTACCACCTACTCGCCCCTGCAACACTACGGGGTTGAGCCGGGCGACAAGGTGGGTGTACTGGGCATGGGCGGCCTGGGCCATATGGGCATCAAGTTCGCCAAGGCCATGGGCGCTGAAGTGACCTTGTTCACCCGCTCCGCCGCCAAGGCCGAGGAAGCCCGTCGTCAGGGAGCCGATCACGTGATCGTGTCCACCGATGCCGAGCAAATGAAGGCCGCTGCTGGCAGCTTCGACTTCTTGCTGGACACCATTCCGGTGAAACACGACCTAAACCCCTACCTCGAAACCCTGCGTTTTGACGGGGTGCATATTCTGGTGGGCCTGATCGAACCGATTGAACCTGCTGTCAACGCCTTCAATCTGGTATTCAAACGCCGCGTGCTGGCCGGGTCGTTGATTGGCGGGATCGCTGAGACTCAGGAAATGCTCGACTTCAGCGCAGCCAACGGTATTACTTGCGACATCGAAATGCTCGACATCAAAAACATCAATCAGGCGTTTGAACGCGTGCAGAAAGGCGACGTGAAATACCGCTTTGTGATTGATATGAAAACGCTGAAAGCCTAAGCGTTTACGCACCCGGGTCCGGGGCGATGGGGAAAAACTCCCCATGGCTCCAGACGCCGAACCACAACTGACCGTCAATCGGTCGCGTTTGCGCCAGCTCTACCAACTGGTAGAACACATTGCGATGGATCAAGGCTTCCAGATTCCGGCGCACCCGTAGGTAGGGCGAGGGCTCCTGAGTGACAGGGTCGATCGCTACCCGCACCGGATGCTCAGGACCCGCCTCAATCAGATCATCCACATTAGTGATGAATCGCAGCACCTGCTGCTCTCCCTCCCCCTGCACATCCAGTGCAACTGCCACAAATGGCGCGTCATCGACCTTTATGCCGACTTTTTCCACCGGTGTGATCAGAAAATAATCATCACCATCGCGACGAATTATGGTCGAGAACAATTTGACCATTGGCTTACGACCGATCGGCGTTCCCATGTAATACCACGTGCCATCACGGGCGATGCGCATGTCGATATCACCACAAAACGCGGTGTCCCACAGATGAACCGGCGGCAATCCCTTGTCGGCTCTCGGGATTTGCGCCAACAGATTACTGACGTCAACCGGCTCGCTCATGGTGCTTCCCTCGCTCTATTGGTCGCTCAAGCCTATCAAGCTGCGGGCGTACTTAGCCAGCGGCGGGCCAATCAGGTCGGCTGGTTTGTTGTCATGGAACGTCAGCAAGCCGCCACGGCTGCGGATGGTCGCCGTATCGATCAGGTATTGGGTGCTGGTTTCAATCAACATCACTTGAATCACACCGCTATCGATGCCCAAACGACTGATCTCTTCCTGATCCAGCCACTCGTCACTGTTACCAATGCGGTCGTCGGCACGGGCAAACCGCGTGTACAACAAATAATGAGCGCCGTATCCCCGCGCTTCGGTCATTGCTTCATCCAGCCCGACCGGCGCCTTGGCGCGACGCACCATTGGGAAATATTCAACAAAACCGTTAAACGCCTCTTCCGCGACTACGTTGGGCCGAACATAAGGGTCGCCAATTGGCTTGAAGGGGCCCTGAGCGATGTAAATAAAGGAATCAGGCTGAATGCGCAGGGAATTGCTGCGGCGCGTGTTGCTATGGTCCAGCAGACCGGCATCACTCATTTGATCACGTGCGCCTTGACCCAGGTCGCTGACCTTCATGCATCCACCCAGCGCCAACAAAGCCAGCAAAACAAACAGACTACGCATCCTGATCTCCTGATGACCGGCGACAAAAAACCGGCGAGTAGTCGCGTAATGCAGTTTGCGCGCCAGTTTGTGCAGTCACTTGAGGTTTAGCGCGGCCCGGTTTTAGCCGCCGATGATTTTCATCACGGTGGCGCCACCCGAGAAGGCAATGTCCTGTTTGTCGCCCAGGGCTTTCATCAGCAACCCCTGCAATGCAGGCAACGCTTCGTGACGGGGCTTGTTGAGCAAGTCGCCGACATAATGGCGATTGCTTGACGATAAACAGCCATGCAGCCAGCCGGTAGAAGAGAGTCGCAAACGCGAGCAGGTTCGACAAAACGGCACGCTTTCGTTGGCAATCACACCAAAGTACCCGCAGCCCGGAATCTGGTAACGCACGGCAGTGGCATCCACCGGTGCATCGGCCTGCAAATATTCATGACGCTCGCCAATCAACGCGAGCAACTGTTGCAGGCTGACGAATTGTTGCAGGAACCCATTCCCGTCGCTGGCCAGATGCCCCATGCGCATGAGCTCGATAAAACGCAGCTCATAGCCGCGCTCCAGACAGTATTCGAGTAGCGGCATGACTTGATCGAGGTTCTGCCCACGCAAGGGCACCATGTTGACCTTGATTTTCATGCCTGCATCGCTGGCCTGTTGCAGACCGTCGAGCACCGTGGCCAAGTCACCGCCGCGAGCAATGCTGCGGAAGGTATCGGGGTCCAGCGTATCGAGAGATACATTGAGACGACGAATGCCCGCATCCACCAACAGGGGCAATTTGCGAGCAAGCAATTGGCCATTAGTGGTCAGGCTGATATCACTCAGGCCCAACTGCCCGACTTCACGCATAAAGGTTTCAAGTTTGGGGCTTACCAGTGGCTCCCCCCCTGTAATACGCAAACGCTCAATGCCCGCTGCTTCTATCAGGTAGGCAACCCCACGCGCCATGGCCTCGGCCGACAATTCATCCTGCGCTGCCACGAGCCGCTTGCCATTGGGGACGCAATACGTGCAGGCATAGTTGCAAGCTGACGTCAGACTGATGCGCAAGTTGCGAAATTGTCTGCCTTGGCGGTCAACAATCATGGATGACTCCGGCACGAGAGAAAGGGGGTGCGCCAAAACCTGACTCAAGTATCAGATTTTGGCAAGACCCAAGCCTGAGTATAGGCGGCACGACAGGGTGCCATGCAGGGCTAAGCAGCAGTGTTAGTCGACTGCCGGCGTGTCTGAATCGCGCTTGCGCTTGTTGCCCATGCGCACACCGATGTCCATCAGGAACTGGAAAAAACCTTCCTGGTCTTCCAGCACATTGCTCCAGAACGGCGAGTGGTACAGCGCCACGGCGCCATGCACCAACGCCCAGGCGGCGCAATAGTGGAAATAAGGCGGCACGTCTTCCAGCTTGCCTTCACTGATACGGCCCTTGATGAGCAGGGTCAGGCGTTCAAAATTCGACGCGCGAATCTTGTGTAACTCCTCCACCAGCTCAGGCACCTGATTGCCTTTGACCACCTTCTCTTCAAGGCGGTCAAACAACCGATAACGTTGAGGGTCACGCATGCGGAATTCAAAATAGGCGCGCGACAGCGCTTCCTTATCCTTGTCCACGTCAGCGGAATGCAACAACGCGTTCAAATCGCGCTCGTAATCGAGCATCAGGCGCAAGTAGATCTCAGCCTTGGATTTGAAGTGCTTGTAAATAGTGCCTTTGCCGATACCGACGGCATCCGCAATCATCTCGACGGTGACGCTGTCTTCACCCTGTTCGAGGAACAGCTTGAGCGCGGTATCGAGAATTTCTTGCTCACGGCGACGAAACTCACGGACCTTACGGGGTTCTTTGTGCATAAGAAAAGGTCTGTAGGGGGCAAAATCGAAGCCCGGTATTATGCCTAAGTCACGCTAAATTGCACGGATCATCCTGCAAATCGATCGGTGCCGGGAAATTCCGTTGCAGCCGATACGTACTCAACCGAATCACGGGTATTCCAAATCTGTTTAAAAAATGTACAGCCAAGACTGGACGCCTGACAATGCTGACCAATACTTAAGGGGTCGGCGGTACATCCCCCCAAGTGCTTCGCCGATAAAGGCCGCCACGGACTGTGTGCCTTTGTTTTACTCCTAATGGTCTTAACCCGGATTCCCCCAGAGCCCGGGTTTTTTTTGCCTTTATGAAGGTCGGGCGATCAGCGCTGGACCCGTGCCAACGGAAACAGACGCTGGAAGTTTTCTGTGGTCTGCTCTGCAAAGCGTTCGTATGACTCACCACGGAGCATGGCCAGGAACTCAGCCACTTCTCGCACGTATTGCGGAAGATTCGGCTTGCCGCGGTAAGGAATGGGGGCGAGGTACGGAGAGTCGGTCTCCACCAGCAAGCGGTCGGCAGGCACCTGACGGGCCACATCACGCAGCGCATCGGCATTGCGGAACGTCACGATGCCGGACAGCGAGATGTAAAACCCCAGGTCCAACGCAGCCTTGGCCATCTCCCAATCTTCGGTAAAGCAATGCAGCACACCCGCCTGTGGCAGTGCCGCTTCACGCAGCAGCGTCAATGTATCGGCGCGGGCGCCACGGGTATGAACCACCACGGGTTTGCCGGTCTGCTGCGCAGCCTCAAGGTGAACGCGAAATGACATCTGCTGCAATTCGGCCGCTTCAGGCTCGTAGTGATAATCCAGACCGGTTTCACCAATGGCCACTACACGCGGATGGTTCAACTCACCGAGCAACCAGTCCAGCGCCGGTGCAGCACCGGGCTGTACGTCCAGAGGGTGGACGCCCACCGAGCAATCTACATCGTCATAACGATCCGTCAGGGCTTTGACATCGGCCGCATTGTCGGCACTGACACCAATGCACAGAAAATGCCCCACACCTCGTTCCCGGGCCGCTTGCAGCGCGGCATCCAGCGAGCCGTCGTGGGCGCTTAAATCGAGACGGTCGAGATGGCAATGGGAGTCGACGAGCATAGCAATCACCTGCTTGGAATTTAAATCAAATCAGCGCTGGCCGGGCAGGCTTGCCCATTGCACCAGTAACGCTTCGAGCAACAGCACACGATTAAGGTTGGCTTTGCCCAGCACTTTCTGACGCTGGGCAAGAATCCAGTCCTGAATGTTCAACACGTTTGCCTGCGGGGTTTTCTGTGCCAGGTATTGCAGCACTTTGCGCATGTCTTCCAGGCCAAGGCCGGACTCATCCTGCGTCAACTGATAACGCAGAATCAGGCTCGACCAGTCGCAGAACCAGTCAAACAGCAACAGCAAGGGAATCGCATTCCAGCTCTCCGCCAACTGAGTGGCCGACTGCTGATGCTTGAGCAATTTTTTCACGCCATCAACCACAGACGCACGTTGCTCGCGCACGCCTTGTGCCTGCAACTTAACCGCCGCCAAGGGTGAACCGGCTGCCAAGGTCAGCAACTCCACGCGTTCCTGGACAGTGCAATCGGGCAAGGCCGTGGCCAGCCATTGCAGGCTGAGCGCCTCACTTGGCAGCGGGCAGGCTTGTTGCACACAACGACTGCGTATGGTGGGCAGCAAACGGCTGGACTGGTGGCTGACCAACAGCAACACCGTATCGCCCGAGGGCTCTTCCAGGCTTTTTAGCAAAGCATTGGCAGCATTGATGTTCATGGCCTCAACGGGCTCAACCAATACCACCTTGCGCCCCCCTAATTGGGCTGTCTGCACGACAAAACTCACGAGTTCCCGCACTTGATCGACCTTGATCGCCTTGTCGGCTTCTTCAGGCTCAAGAATGTAATTGTCAGGATGACTGCCCGCGGCCAGCAATAAACAGGATTTGCACGTGCCGCACGCTTCAAGCCCATTTGGCTGCTTGCACAACAGACTGGCCATCAGGCGCTCGGCAAGGGCTCGCTTGCCGATGCCTGCGGGCCCGTGCAGCAAGTAAGCATGCGCGTGCTGGGCGCGCCCGGCCATTTGCTGCCACAAAGCGTCTTGCCACGGATAAGCCTCAGCCACGGTACATCCCTAGCAATTGTGGCAGCAGGTTATCCAATTGAGTCTGTACCTGCTCCAGGGTTTGAGCAGCGTCGATCAACCGATAACGCTGCGGCGCAGCCTCGGCGCGTTGCAGGTACGTGCTGCGAACGGCATCGAAGAAGGTACGGCCTTCCTGCTCAAAACGATCAAGTCGCCCCCGAGCACTGGCGCGGGCCATGCCCACTTCAATCGGCAAGTCGAACACCAGCGTCAAATCCGGACGCAGCCCCCCTTGCACAAAATCTTCGAGCACCGCGATGCGCCCGTGCGACAAACCACGACCGCCCCCCTGGTACGCATACGTTGCATCCGTAAACCGGTCGCACAGCACCACCGCACCGCGGGCCAGCGCCGGACGGATGACCTCGGCCAAATGCTGGGCTCGCGCAGCGAACACCAGCAGCAGCTCGGTATCGGCGCACATGGCATCTTCGCTCGGCGTCAGTAACAGCTCACGAATGCGCTCGGCCAACGGTGTACCGCCCGGTTCGCGGGTCAGCACTACATCAATGCCCTCCTCGCGCAAGCGTGCAGCCAGGTACTCACGGTTGGTGCTCTTGCCCGCACCTTCGGGGCCTTCCAGGGTAATAAACAAGCCAGTCACAGGCTGCGGTCCTTCATCAGTGTCATTGCTCGCCTTTCGGCTCGGTTTCAGCGGGTGCCGGCTCAACCGCAGGCTCTGTCTGTGGCGTCGCGTCCGCCGCTGGCGCGGGGCTCGAACGGTAATCAGCGCGGCGCTTGATCTGAAACTCGCGAACGGCATTGTTGTGCGCGTCCAGATCGTCCGAGAATGTATGGCTGCCATCGCCCTTGGCCACAAAATACAGGCTGCTGCCGCTGACCGGGTGCAAAGCCGCATGAATCGCCTCGCGCCCCACCATGGCAATCGGTGTCGGCGGAAGACCGGGGATGGTGTAGGTGTTGTAAGGCGTTGGCTCACGCAGATGGGCACGGGTCAACTTGCCGTTATAACGCTCACCCAGGCCATAGATGACAGTAGGGTCTGTCTGCAAAGGCATACCGATTTTCATGCGACGCACAAATACCCCGGCAATTTGCCCACGCTCATGGGGCACACCGGTTTCTTTCTCGACCAGCGACGCCATGGTCAACGCCTGATAGGGATCGGTGTAAGGCACCCCTGGGTCGCGCTGCTCCCATTCTTCGGCCAACACTTTGTGCAGGCGGTCGTAGGCTTTTTCAAGGAGCTGCGCATCGCTCATGCCGCGCACAAAACGATAGGTGTCAGGAAAGAAACGTCCTTCCGGGAATTCACCCGGATGCCCGAGTTTATCCATCACTTCACTGTCGCTCAGGCCATCAAGCGTCTGCTCGATTTTTTCATGCCGGGCCAATGCACTGCGCACCTGGCGGAAATTCCAGCCTTCCACCAGCGTCAAGCTGTATTGCACCACTTCGCCACGCTGCCACAGGCCAATAAGGTCGTGCGCCGTCATGCCGGGCGTCATCCGGTACTCGCCGCTGTGCAACGGCTGCCCCGCGAGGTTGAAACGCCAATAGAGGCGCAGCCAGAATGCGTCGCTAAGTGTGTCGTCTGCCTCAAGGCGATTGAAAGTCCCGGTCGGGGTTGCGCCAGCGGGCACATCAAGCAGTTGCTCTTGGGTCAGGTTCAGCGGTTGTTCAAGCGCAGCGTTGAGTTTCCAGGCACCAGCGCCCAGCACAAGGCCCGCCAGCACCAGACCTGTCTCCAGCAGCAGCAAGAATTTACGTTTCACGAATCAAACATCCAATAGGGTGCGGGCAATGCCTTGCAGTTTACGGGTGAGCGGCCCCACCGGCCAGCTCAGGTCTGCAAATGCGCGCACAGGCCAAACGCCATACACGCTGTTGCAGACAAACAATTCATCAGCCTGTTGCAACTGCTCAAGGCTGATATCGGTGACATGACACGGGATAGCCAGACGCACGGCCTCAGCCAGTAACGCCGCCCGCATAACACCAGCCACACCGCTGCGTTGCAGGTCCGGCGTGAGCAATATGCCGTCCCGTACCAGAAAAATATTACTGAAAACGCCTTCTATGACCCGACCTGATGTATCACGCATCAAACCTTCGGCGTAGGCAGGATCTTGCCATTCGGAGCGAGCAATCACTTGCTCCAGTCGGCAGAGGTGCTTGAGCCCCGCCAGCAGCGGCTGTTCGGACAACCGCGTGGCACAGTCATAGAGAGCAACCCCATCGCGGGCGTTAGCCAGCGGATAGGCAGCAGAGGGACTGGCTTGCAGAATTCTTCGAGGCTGCGCCTCGGCAAATGCGCCATAACCGCGCGGGCCATCGCCGCGGGTCAGGATCAGTTTGAGTACGCCCTCACCCATCTGGTGCGCGTAAGCCAGCAGCTCACTGCGGATCAAAGCGTGATCCGCAGTGATCGCCAACCGGGAACACCCCAGCGCCAGACGCTGCATGTGCAGCTCCAGCAACCGGGGACTGCCAGCCTTGACGGCAATGGTTTCGAACAAACCATCACCGTAGGCCAGCCCACGGTCCTGGAGCGACGGCAGACCGTCAGCTGGCAGACCGTCGACCCAGCTGTGCATCACTCGGCGTACCGGCGGAACACCAGTGAGCCGTTGGTGCCGCCAAAACCGAAGGAGTTGGAAAGCACGACATCAATCGGCATTTCGCGCGGCGTGTGCGGCACAAAATCCAGATCGCAACCTTCATCAGGCTCGTCGAGGTTGATGGTCGGCGGCGCGATCTGGCTGTTGATGGCCAGCACGCTGAAAATTGCCTCCACGGCCCCTGCTGCACCGAGCAAGTGACCAGTCATCGACTTGGTCGAGCTGACAGCCAACTGGTAGGCGTAATCACCGAACACCGACTTGATCGCCGAGACTTCTGCCAGGTCACCAGCAGGCGTCGACGTGCCGTGTGCATTGATGTATTGCACTTGATCAACGTTCAGCTTCGCATCACGCAAGGCATTGGTGATGCAGCGTGCCGCGCCCGCGCCATCTGCCGGTGGCGAGGTCATGTGATAAGCGTCGCCGCTCATCCCGAAACCGATCAGCTCGGCATAAATGGTCGCGCCCCGGGCCTTTGCATGCTCAAGCTCCTCAAGCACCAATGCACCGGCGCCGTCGGACAGCACGAAGCCGTCACGGCCCTTGTCCCACGGACGGCTGGCGCGTGTCGGGTCGTCGTTGCGCGTCGACAGCGCACGGGACGCGCCGAAGCCGCCCATACCCAGACCGCACGCCGCCATTTCGGCACCGCCGGCAATCATTACATCGGCTTCGCCGTAAGCAATGTTGCGCGCCGCCATGCCGATGCAGTGCGTACCTGTGGTACACGCCGTCGAGATGGCATAGTTAGGCCCCTGTGTGCCCAAGTGGATAGACAGGAAACCGGAAATCATATTGATGATCGAACCCGGCACAAAAAACGGAGAAATCCGTCGTGGGCCTTGTTCATGCAAGGTACGGCTGGTTTCTTCGATATTGGTCAAACCGCCAATACCTGACCCCATCGCCACACCGATGCGTTCACGATTGGCGTCAGTGACTTCAAGGCCGGCATTACGCACTGCCTGGAAACCAGCGGCCAAACCGTATTGAATAAACAGGTCAAGTTTTCGGGCTTCTTTAACGGAGAGGTAATCCTCGACGTTAAAGCCCTGTACCGAGCCGCCAAAACGGGTGGAATAGGCAGAAAGATCCGTGTGTTCGATCAGACCAATGCCACTGCGGCCTGCCAGAATGCCTTGCCAGGTGCTCGGAACATCCGCACCCAGTGGCGACAACATCCCCATACCGGTGACTACGACGCGTCTACGCGACACAGCACTCTCCTTTATTCTATTGACGACACTTTGCATCACGCCTAAAGAAAAAACCGCACGCCTGAGCGGCAGTGCGGTTTTTCCATGACAGCGTGCAACGATTACAAACTATTACGCCTGGTGGGCAGTAACGTAATCGATAGCAGCTTGTACAGTAGTGATCTTCTCAGCTTCTTCGTCAGGAATTTCGGTCTCGAATTCCTCTTCCAGAGCCATCACAAGCTCAACGGTGTCAAGGGAGTCGGCACCCAGGTCTTCAACGAAGGAAGCGCTGTTGGTCACTTCTTCTTCTTTAACGCCCAGTTGCTCGGCAACGATTTTCTTGACGCGTTCTTCGATGGTGCTCATACCTTGTTTTCACTCCTAATGGACAAATTCAGGCAGCTGGCCAGTGGGCAAGTGTATCTAAAGGCTTTTCAATTTTTCAACTGAAAGCTTTGCACGTGCCCCGCGATGACCGGCTACCTATAAAAAGATGCAGCTTTATAACGGATTTTAGACAGCTCGTATGACATTTTTTTGAAGCAATCCGTCACATTTAACTCATGTACATCCCGCCGTTGACCGGGATTGTAGCCCCAGTCACGTAAGCTGCGCCGTCCGAAGCCAGGAAAGAAACCACATTCGCGATCTCTTGAGCCTGCCCCAGGCGACCCAGTGGAATCTGTGTCAGCAACGCTTCACGCTGTGCTTCAGGCAATTCGCGCGTCATGTCGGTATCGATAAAGCCAGGCGCTACCGAGTTGACCGTGATGGAGCGCGAGCCCACTTCACGCGCCAGAGCACGACTGAAACCTTCGAGGCCGGCCTTGGCGGCGGCATAGTTTACTTGGCCTGCGTTGCCCATGGCACCCACAACCGAGCCAATGTTGATAATTCGACCCCAACGGGCTTTGGTCATGCCGCGCAAAACACCCTTGGACAGGCGGAACAGACTGTTCAAGTTGGTATCGACAACGTCATGCCACTCGTCGTCTTTCATGCGCATCATCAGGTTATCGCGGGTGATGCCGGCATTATTGACCAGAATTGCCGGCGCACCGAATTGCTCCTGGATGCTGGCCAATACCGCTGCCACCGATTCGTCATTGGTGACGTTCAGTTCCATGCCAGTGCCTTGAACACCGTTTTCTTTCAGCGTAGCGGCAATGCGCTCAGCGCCAGAGGCCGAGGTCGCGGTGCCGATAACGACGGCGCCCTGACGCCCCAACTCCAGTGCGATCGCCTGGCCAATGCCACGGCTAGCGCCTGTTACCAGTGCAACTTTACCTTGCAAGCTCATGCAGGATTCTCCTGATTCAGACCAGTGCCGCACGCGCAGCGGCGAAGGCATCCGGGGTATTCAAATTGTGGGTGGTGACGCCTTCAGCGCAACGCTTGCTGATGCCCGCCAGCACTTTGCCCGGGCCGCATTCAACCAGATCAACCGGGCCATTGGCCGCCAGACATTGAACCGACTCAACCCAACGCACAGGCTTGTAGAGCTGCTCGAGCAAATCGCGCTTGATGACATTCAGATCATTTGTCACGGCCGCGCTGACGTTTTGCACCAAAGAGATCTTTGGATCGTTCCAGCGGATGGCTTCGATGGCTTCAGCAAAACGCTCTGCCGCAGGGCGCATCAGCTCGCAGTGTGACGGCACGCTGACCGGCAACGGCAGCGCACGCTTGGCGCCAGCCGCCTTGCACAGTTCCATGGCGCGCTCAACAGCCGCCTTGGTGCCCGCGATCACGACTTGACCCGGCGAGTTGAAGTTAACAGCACTGACCACGTCACCTTGCGCGGCGTCAGCACATGCCTGGATGACCACAGCATCGTCCAGGCCAAGAATCGCCGCCATGGCGCCTTGACCGGCAGGAACAGCTTCCTGCATCAGACGGCCACGGCACTCCACCAGTTTGACCGCCTCAGCCAGAGTCAGGCATTCAGCGGCTACAAGTGCACTGTATTCACCCAAGCTATGGCCCGCGACAAAATCAGGATGCTTGCCCCCTTCGGCCAGCCACAGGCGCCACAAGGCAATCGAGGCCGTCAGAATGGCAGGCTGCGTAATATCAGTTTGATTCAGCTTCTCGGCAGGGCCTTCCTGGGTCAACGCCCACAGGTCGTAACCCAGCGATTTGGAGGCTTCCGTAAAGGTTTCCAGGACCAGCGGGTGTGCCGCGCCCAGCTCGGCCAACATGCCGAGGGACTGCGAACCCTGCCCTGGAAAGACGAATGCGAGGGATGTAGACATGTAACAAGCCCCTAATAATCTGGTCGTCGGTGAATTGACGTTCCGCCATTGCGGACGCAAGAAACTGACAGTTGGATGGCTGTTTGGACCGAGCGGTCACATTTAAGCACTCGACCTTCAAAACGCCTACGGTAACAACCCTTCAAGACGTCCATGCAAACGCTTTGGCAGGTCTTCATGGATTTCAATCAGCGCACGCTCTATCGCGCTTTGAAAGCCCTGAGCACCTGCCGAACCGTGACTTTTAATGACTATGCCCTGCAACCCCAAAAAACTCGCGCCATTGTGTCGCGCAGGCGCAAGATCAGCCTGCAGGCGACGCAGCAACGGCAACGCCAGCACCCCGACAAAACGACCCGCGACTGTGCGTTTGAACAACGCTTCAATGCGGCCCGCGATCATGGTGGCCAGACCTTCGCTGGACTTGAGCAGAATATTTCCGACAAATCCGTCGCACACCACGACGTCCGCTTCCCCCCGATACAGGCCGTCACCTTCGACGAAACCGATGTAGTTCAATCCCGGCGCAGACTGAAGCAAGGTCGCCGCCTCTTTGACTTGCTGATTACCTTTGATGTCCTCAGTACCAATATTGAGCAGCGCTACGCGTGGGCGTAACGTGCCAAGCGCCTGAGCCGCCACCGACCCCATCACGGCAAACTGAAACAACTGCTGCGCAGTGCAGTCGACATTGGCCCCGAGGTCCAGCAACTGACAATAGCCTGCTTGTGTGGGTACTGCTGCCACCATTGCCGGACGATCAATACCCGGGAGTGTTTTGAGAACAAACCGCGAAAGGGCCATCAATGCCCCCGTATTGCCCGAACTCACACACGCCTGCACTTTGCCATCGCGCAACAACTCCAGCGCCACGCGCATGGAAGAGTCCGGCTTGCCACGCAAGGCATGGGAAGGCCGCTCACTCATGGAAATGACTTCGCAGGCAGGTGTAATGGTCAGGCGCGAGCGATCAACAGTCGAATGGCTGGCAATCAATTCTTCAAGTACGGAGGGTTGACCAACAAGGGTCAGGTGAAGCGAGGGCGTAGCAGATAGGCAAGCGATACATGCCTGAACAATGCTGCGGGGACCGAAGTCCCCGCCCATTGCGTCGATCGCGATGACCTGAACGGACAAGTGATTACTCGTCAGCGCCCTTGTCGATCACTTTACGACCACGGTATACGCCTTCTGGCGATACGTGGTGACGCAGGTGAATTTCACCGGTGGTTTTTTCTACAGACAGCGTGCTAGCCGAAAGAGCATCGTGCGAACGACGCATGTCACGGGCAGAGCGGGATTTTTTGTTCTGCTGAACAGCCATAATTGATTAACTCCTAAACGTTTGGGTCACGCTTTAACTGCGCCAATACACTGAACGGGTTGGACCGCGTTACCTCGTCCTCGCCTGGATCGGGCTCATCGAGACCCGCCGGCTGCTGGCATTCTTCCGGATGATGAGCAGGCACAATGGGCAAGGCGAGCAAAAGCTCCTCCTCGATCAGTGCATGCAGATCCAATGGATCTTCGCCCAGTTCCAGCACGTCATAACCTTTCGGTAACGACTGGGTATTCGCACCCTCTTTCACCACGGCATAACTGCATTCGCTATGGATCGGCAGGGTGACCAGCTCAAGACAACGCTGGCAAACCATCTTGACCTCGACGTCGATGGAGCTGTGTATTACCACAGATCTTCGCTCGTCGCGCTCAAAAACAAATTTAGCCTGCACCGTACCGACATCGTCGGAAAGCGGGTCGCAGAGTCTCTCCAAATCGGCCAGCAGCACTTCACCTTGAAGGGTAGTGCCACGATCAGCCAATTTGCGCGGGTCAACGTGAGGTGGAATCGGGTCATTCAACATAGGCGCAGCATTCTAGGGACGACCCCCTCACCTGTCAAAGGAAATTGTGCCTGTGCGACATCCCGTGCGCCCGCTAGAATCGCCGCTCATCTTCAGGAGACGCGCATGCTGCCTTTATTACTTGCCTCAAGCTCGGTTTATCGTCGCCAATTGCTCGACCGCCTGCGCCTTCCTTTCACGTGCAGCTCACCCGACATAGACGAAGCCCACCGCCCCGAAGAGAGCGCAACCGAACTGGTCCGACGCCTGTCCCTGCAAAAGGCGCAGGCCCTCGCCAGCAGCCATCCCGAGCACCTTATCATCGGCTCCGACCAAGTGGCCGTCCTTAACGGAAAGATCATTGGCAAGCCTCACACCTTTGACAACGCACGCCAGCAACTGTTGAACGCCAGCGGCGCCAGCGTCAGCTTCCTGACCGGCCTTACGCTACTCAATAGCCAGACCGGCAACTACCAGACCGACTGCGTACCGTTCACCGTGCACATGCGCTCGCTCAGCACACAGCAGATCGAACGCTACCTGCGCGCCGAGCAGCCCTATGATTGCGCGGGCAGCTTCAAAGCCGAAGGACTTGGGGTGAGTCTGTTTCAGCGCACTGAGGGCGACGACGCCACCAGCCTGGTCGGCTTACCACTGATCAGCCTGGTAAACATGCTTATTAATGAAGGCATCAGCATCCCCTGACACCGGCCTCAGACACAAAAAAGCCGACCTTCTCAGGTCGGCTTTTTAGCAACCCCCCCTCAACGAAGGGTCGGCCCCTGAAACCCCATCCACAGGGCTATATGTTCCGCCACGCTGGCACCCAGCTTTTTAGAGAATCGATCGAACGCCGACTCTTGCACCGTGAAGTCAACCAGCTCTTTCTCGCCGATCACGTCCCGCGCAACCGAACTGGCATTGCCCAATCCATCAATCAACCCTAAGGGCAGCGCCTGCTGACCCGTCCAGACCAACCCCGAAAACAGCTCGGGATGCTCCTTATCCTTCAGACGATCGCCACGCCCCTGCTTGACGCTTGCAATGAACTGCTCATGGGTAACATTCAGCACACCCTGCCAGAACTTGGTTTCATCCGGCTTTTCAGGCTCGAACGGATCCAGAAACGCCTTGTGCTCGCCCGAGGTGTAAGCGCGACGCTGAATACCCAGCTTTTCCATCGCACCGACAAATCCGAAACCGGCCGCTGTCACGCCAATCGAACCAACCAGACTGGCCTTGTCGGCATAGATCTCATCGGCCGCGCTCGCAATGTAATAAGCCCCTGAAGCCCCGAGATCGGAGATCACCGCATACACCTTGGTATCCGGGTGCAACCCGCGCAGACGGCGTATTTCGTCGTACACATAACCCGATTGCACAGGACTGCCGCCCGGGCTATTGATGCGCAGCACCACACCTTTAACTTTCGGATCATCAAATGCCGCTTGCAGACTGGTCACCAGATTGTCGGCACTGGCCTGCTCTTTATCCGCAATGACACCACGCACATCGATCAGCGCACTGTAATGCGCACCTGAAGCGGCGTTGCGCTCCATATCCATCAACGGCGTAAAGGTCAGAAGGACAGCTACCAACAACAAGAATGAGAGCAGCTTGAAGAAAATTCCCCAGCGACGCGCACGACGCTGCTCCTGAATGCCGGCCAGCAAGGTTTTTTCCAGCAGCTTCCAGCTCTTGTCATCGCCAGCAGCGGGCTCAGCCTCGGCAGGCGCCTTCCATTGATCAACCATGCATTACCTCAGCAAAGACGTGAATGAGTGCGCGTCTCCAACCAGCCACGCAACTCGGGAAAATGATCGATCTCCAGCATCGGGCCAAAGTCGCGCAAACGCTCAATGGACTGAGCCCCATAACTCACAGCAACCGAATCAATACCGGCATGACGCGCCATTAGCAGATCAAAGGAGGCATCACCCACCATCAGCGCCTGCCCTGGCTGCATGTCGCATTGCGCAAGAATTTGATTAAGCATCAAGGGATCCGGCTTGCTGGCCGTCTCATCTGCCGCGCGAGTCACATCGAAAAACCGCTCCCAGCCATGAGCCTTGAGCACGCGATCCAATCCGCGCCGCGCCTTTCCTGTTGCCACAGCCAGACGATAGCCCTGCGCACGAAAAGCCTCAAGCGACTCGGCCACACCAGCAAACAAAGGGGAAGGTTCAGCATCCAGGGCGATATAGGTATCCGCATAATGCTGACGAAAGGCAATAACCTGATCGGGCGCCATGTCGGGATAAAGCGTCAGGATCGCCTCCGGCAGCCCCAGCCCGATAATGCCCTTGATTGCATCGTCATCACGCTCGGCACGCCCTGCACGCAGGGCGGCCTCCCGCATCGAAGTCACGATACGGCCGATGGAATCCGCCAGCGTGCCATCCCAATCAAAAATCAGCAGTTTGTACTCAGACGACACTCAGCCGCTCCACGGTTTTGGCCCACATTTCGTCGACAGGCGCCTGAAACTTCATTTCACCCCCATCCGGCATCGGCACCGTCAGCATGTAAGCGTGCAAGAACAAGCGCTTGCCACCCAGATCGCGAATCTCCTTGGAGAAACCTTCCTCGCCGTACTTGGTATCGCCCGCAATGCAATGCCCGGCATGCAAGGTGTGCACGCGGATCTGATGGGTACGACCGGTAATGGGCTTGGCCTCAATCAGCGTGGCGAAATCGCCAAACCGACGCAGCACCTTGAACACCGTGACCGATTCTTTCCCCTCTTCATTCACTTCAACCATGCGCTCACCGGAACGCAAGTTGCTTTTCATCAGCGGCGCGCGCACCTGCTTGATGGAAGACGCCCAATTGCCGCGCACCAGCGCCATATAGCGCTTGTCGATACCATCGCCGCGCAACGCCTCGTGCAAGTGACGCAACATGCTGCGTTTTTTGGCAATCATCAGCAGACCAGAGGTATCTCGGTCGAGACGGTGCACCAACTCCAACTCTTTGACGTCAGGGCGCAACTGACGAAAGGCTTCAATAACGCCGAAATTAAGACCACTGCCACCATGCACCGCAATACCCGCAGGCTTGTTCAGCACAATCAAGGCCTTGTCTTCATAGACAATCGCCGCCTCAAGTCGCTGCAAAAGACCCTGAGCCAGCGGCACAGGCTCATCGCGCTCAGGGACTCGAACAGGAGGCACGCGCACGATATCGCCCGCCTGAAGTTTGTACTCAGGCTTGATCCGCCCCTTGTTAACGCGCACTTCGCCTTTACGCAAAATGCGGTAAATCAAGGTCTTGGGGACACCTTTGAGGCGAGCAAGAAGAAAATTATCGATGCGTTGGCCGGCATATTCCGGCGAGACCTCAAGCAGCTGGACGCTGGGGGTCGGGGGGGTAGTCGTCGTCATGGCGCGGATGATAACAATTTTTTATGGAATTGAAGCACTTAATCATTGCTGCTATAGTCGCGAACGCCGCCAAAAGCGGCCTGGACAGCGGATTAACGGTGAACCACCGGCCCTGACCAACGCTCTTCACGAGGACGCGAGGCCGTCCTACGGGACTTTTGCTGCAACGGAATGCCTGGAGTTGTAACAAGCGCAGGTGACATGAGGCCTGAAGCGAGCCTGGAAAGCAGAGTGCAAACTCGCCTTTTACGCCGATATTCACGGCCAGTTCACAAAGTGCAGTCAGCCTCGGGAATTTCGAGCGAATGTTTCGGAAACTTCGCCTTTATTAGCCATGATGCGTGGCCTCCCCTTTTGGAGTTCACGGTAAATGCCAACCCGCTGCGGATTCTGCGCGCGGCAGCACCCGAATTATCAGGGATACGTGTAGGGTGGAGATGCACAACCGCCGGACTGTGTAGCAATAGGCTTTATCAAGACGCTTCATCTCGTCCACAGCCGCCGGTTGATTCCTCCTCCTGACCAGACTTTTGCTTAAGCGGTGCATTAGCACCACAGCAAGCAGGACGCGTTAGTCGCGACTTCGGCCCTCGGGCTGAACATCGCTGGACACTGGAGTGGCCAACTACTCCTGACGCACCTGACACCGACCATGAGAAGTCGTGTGTGCCGAACGCCGTTTCCGGCAGCCCGGAAACCGACGGTACAACATGAAAAGAATGCTGATTAACGCAACTCAACCTGAAGAGTTGCGCGTAGCACTGGTAGATGGCCAACGCCTCTACGACCTGGACATCGAGTCAGGTGCACGCGAGCAGAAGAAAGCCAACATTTATAAAGGCCGTATTACTCGCATCGAACCCAGCCTTGAGGCTGCCTTTGTCGATTTTGGCTCTGAGCGCCACGGCTTTCTGCCCCTCAAAGAAATCTCCCGCGAATACTTCAAAAAAGCCCCTGAAGGCCGCGTCAATATCAAGGACGTCCTTAGCGAAGGCCAGGAAGTTATCGTTCAGGTCGAAAAAGAAGAGCGTGGCAACAAGGGCGCTGCCCTGACCACATTCATCAGCCTGGCCGGTCGTTATCTGGTTCTGATGCCAAACAACCCGCGTGCTGGCGGCATCTCGCGCCGTATCGAAGGCGAAGAGCGCAACGAACTGCGTGAAGCGCTGAACGGTCTGATCGCTCCTGCCGACATGGGCTTGATCGTGCGGACTGCCGGCCTGGGCCGCAGCAGCGAAGAGATGCAGTGGGACCTCGACTACCTGCTGCAACTGTGGACCGCCATCAAAGAAGCCTCGCTGGACCGTGCAGCGCCTTTCCTGATCTATCAGGAAAGCAACGTCATCATCCGCGCCATCCGCGATTACCTGCGCCAGGACATCGGTGAGGTTCTGATCGACAGCGTTGAAGCCCAGGACGAAGCCCTGACATTCATTCGCCAGGTCATGCCGCAGTACGCCAGCAAAATCAAACTCTACGAAGACAGCGTTCCGCTGTTCAATCGTTTCCAGATCGAAAGCCAGATCGAGACCGCGTTCCAGCGCGTCGTTGAACTGCCTTCCGGCGGCTCCATCGTTATCGACCCGACCGAAGCCCTGGTGTCCATCGACATCAACTCGGCACGCGCCACCAAAGGCAGCGATATCGAAGAAACCGCCCTGCAAACCAACCTTGAAGCGGCTGAAGAAATCGCTCGTCAGTTGCGCCTGCGCGACATCGGCGGCCTGATCGTCATCGACTTCATCGACATGACCCCAGCCAAAAACCAGCGCGCCGTGGAAGAAAAAGTCCGCGAATGCCTCGAAGCAGACCGCGCCCGCGTACAAGTCGGCCGTATCTCCCGCTTCGGCCTGCTGGAAATGTCCCGTCAACGTCTGCGTCCGTCCCTGGGCGAAAGCAGCGGCATTGTATGCCCACGCTGCAACGGCACTGGCATCATCCGCGACGTGGAGTCGCTGTCGCTGGCCATCCTGCGCCTGATCGAAGAAGAAGCCCTGAAAGATCGCACTGCCGAAGTGCGCGCTCAGGTGCCAATCCCGGTTGCTGCGTTCCTGCTTAACGAAAAACGCAACTCGATCACTAAGATCGAACTGCGTACCCGCGCACGCATTGTCATACTGCCGAACGACCACCTCGAAACGCCTCACTTCGAAGTGCAGCGCCTGCGTGATGACAGCCCGGAAGCCCACACCAACCAGTCCAGCTATGAAATCGCTGCTGCGGCTGCTGAAGTGGAAGAAATCCAGCCTGCTGCCGCCACCCGCACCCTGGTCCGTCAGGAAGCTGCCGTTAAGACAGCGCCGGCCCGCACCTCCGCTCCGGTTCCGACCGAAGCACCTGCTGCCGCTGCCACGCCCGCTCCAGCCCCAACCATTGCTGAGCCTAGCCTGTTCAAAGGCCTGGTGAAGTCGCTGGTCAGCCTGTTTGCGTCCAAGGAAGAGCCTGCACCGGCACCGACCGTGGTTGAAAAACCTGCGACTTCGGAACGCCCGCAACGCAACGAAGAGCGTCGCAACGGCCGCCAGCAAAGCCGTAACCGCAACGGTCGCCGCGACGAAGAGCGCAAACCGCGTGAAGAACGTGCGCCGCGTGAAGAGCGCGCCCCACGCGAGCCACGTGAAGCCCGCGAACCCCGCGAAGAAACACCCGTTGTCGCCCGTGAAGAGCGTCAACCTCGTGCACCACGTGAAGAGCGTGCTCCACGCGCACCGCGTGAAGACCGTAAGCCGCGTGGCGAACGCGAAGAGCGCGTACGTGAATTGCGCGAACCTCTGGATGCCGCTCCGACCGTAACGCCTGAGCAAGAACGCCCGGCCCGCCCGCCCCGTGAAGAGCGCAAGCCGCGTGAAGAACGTGCGCCGCGTGAAGAGCGCGCCCCTCGCCCAGAGCAAGCAGCACCCGCTGTTGAAGACGAAGCCGCACTGAGCAGCGCCGAGCACGTACAAGATGATTCCCAAGACAACGCCGAGGGCGATCGCCCACGTCGCCGCTCACGCGGTCAGCGTCGTCGCAGCAATCGTCGCGAACGTCAACGTGATGCCAACGGCAATGTGATTGAAGGTTCGGAAGAAGGCAGCGAAGAAGCCAAGGCTGAAAACGCGCCGGCAACCACCGCTGAACTGGCGGCCGGTCTGGCCGTGACCGAAGCCGTTGCCAGCACAGTAATCAGCGCCCCGGCGCAAGCCCAAGCCAACCAGCAAGCTGAACGTGCCACCGCTGCAACCCAAGAATCAGCCCCGGCTGAAACCGCAGTTGTCGTTGTTGAAGAGCAAACCAAGGCTGTTGCCATTATTGAAACGCCAGCGGCTATCGCACCGGCTGTTGCAACACCGGCAATCGAAACGCCAGTCGTTGAGACACCTGTTGTCGAAGCCATTGCTCCGATCGAAGCGGTTAAAGCACCTGAAGTTGAAGTGGCACCGGTTCAAGAAGCTCAGCCTGCGTTCAAGGTTGCTGACGAACCTGCTCCAACCCTCGAAGCACCTGTCGAAGCTGCCGTTGAGCCTGTTGTCCAGGCATCTGTTGCAGAAGCGCCAGCAGTGGAAACGCCGATCGTTGAGAAGCCTGCGTTTGAAAAGCGTCCCGAGCCTGCCAAGGAAGCCCGCACCCTGCGCGAGCCCGTTGCCGAGCCTGTGATGACGGAACAAGCAACTGCTCCAGCGCAGCCTGCCGAGCCTGAAGTGGTCGCCCAACCGGAACCGGTTGAAGTGATTGTGCAGGCTGAGGTGGTTGAAGTGGCCGTCGTTGCGGCACCTGTGGCAAGCGCTCTGACCAGCAATGGCCGCGCCCCGAACGACCCACGTGAAGTGCGTCGCCGCAAGCGTGAAGCCGCTGCTGCCGCAGCCGCTGCCCAAGCGCAAGCCACCGAGGCCGTTGCTGAGCACACCACACCAACCATCGACGAAAACCTGCGTTCCGTCGAAGACTTGGTCGAGCAAAACCCTAAAGCCCTGGAAGAAGCACACGAGCCTAAACCTCTCGCCTGATTCCAATAGCTGTTAAAAAGCCCCGCCTGAGTCATCAGGCGGGGCTTTTTAATGTCCGTAAATGGTTAAAAAAACCAGAATGATCGGCGCTTGCTCTCCAACTCGCCCCGGCATTGGCTCAGCTGCGCACCATAGGTTTTGGACTGCTGCTCAACCTTGCGTGCGACCTGGATCAGCCAGGGTTTGGCACGGTAGGTACCGCGACTGTAGCCCCCTCGACCTTCGTGATAGGCCAAGTACTGGTTGTAAGCATCCCACTTGGAAATCCCCAACTGCTGCTGCGTCCCTGCCGTATACCAGCCGATGAAGCGGATAGCGTCCGCGAAATTGTCCCGCGACCCACTTTTACCGGTACTTCTCTCGAAGTCGCTCCAGGCGGGAGGCTGAGCTTGGGCATAGCCGTAGGAAGGACTCACTCGCCCCCACGGTATGACCCACAACAGGTAGGCTCGCGGTGGCAGCGCATCCGCTACAAAGCTGCTCTCCTGCTTCATAATTGCCATCGCCACTTGGGGCGGTGTGCCCCATTGACTCTGCATAGTGAGCGAGTCTTCATACCAGCGCGGGTATTGCCGATAGATGTTGCACAGGTTGCCTTGATCCCGCGGAGGTGCAGTGGTGCACCCCGACAGCGCCACCATGATCGACGCCAGGGCCCATGCAGGCTTATGTTTCATTGAATGTCCTCAGGCACGGCCAATGACGCCGTAAAGGCGTGCATCAATACAGGTTGGGTTCCATCTCGAGCTGCACCTTGAACCGTCGTGCGATATCTTCCTGAATGCGCTGCGCCAGCGATAACAACTGCACACCGGTTGCCGCGCCATAGTTGACCAGCACCAGCGACTGCAAACGGTGGACGCCTGCATCGTCTTCACGAAAGCCTTTCCAGCCCGCCGTTTCGATCAACCACCCGGCCGCCAGCTTGACCTGGCCATCGGCCTGGGGGTAGCCCACGATGTTGGGGTGGGTCAATTTCAGCTCGGCTGCCAGCGCCTGCGACACCACCGGGTTTTTGAAGAAGCTCCCGGCATTGCCGAGCACCGCTGGATCAGGCAGTTTTTCGCTGCGGATGCTGCTGATGGCACGACTGACATCACTGGCCGTCGGCTGATCAATGCCTTGCTCGCTCAGCCGCTGGCGTACCGGGCCATATTCCAAATGCAAACGGGCAGCGCGGCTAAGGGCAAAACGTACCCGCAGAATCAGCCAACGCCCCGGGGTTTGCTTGAATACGCTGTCACGGTAACCAAAGTTGCATTCGTCCAGGGTGAAATCACGCAGTTGACCTGTTTGACGATCCAGCGCCGTCAGCCCGGCAAACACATCCTTAATCTCAACCCCGTAGGCGCCAATATTCTGCATCGGTGCAGCGCCGACCGTGCCGGGGATCAGGCTCAGGTTCTCAAGCCCGGCAAACCCCTGGCCTAGGGTCCACAAGACAAAGGCATGCCACACTTCGCCCGCCTCGGCCTCTACCACCACTTGTTGCCCACTGTCCTCAATCACCCGAATGCCGCGGGTGGCCATCCTCAAGACCAGCGCCTGCACATCCTGCGTCAGCAGCAAATTGCTGCCGCCACCAATAACCAGTAACGGCAGTTCCCGCTTGGCGCAATACTGCAACGCTTCACGCACCTCAGCGTCGTTGTGCGCCTCGGCAAACAGCCGCGCACGCACATCGACACCGAAACTGTTGAACGGCTTGAGCGACGCATCAACCTGCAACTGCAAACTCATACACGTCCCTTCAATTCGATCATCAGCCCATCACACGCTGCTTCTATCAAGTCCAGCACTTCAACGAACCCTTGTTCGCCGTCGTAATAAGGGTCGGGAACTTCACTTTTCACTCCCTTATATCGACGCAGGAACACATCAAGTTCAGCCTTGCCATTGGCAGGCTGCATGGCCTGAAGGTCCCGAAAATTACTGTTATCCATCGCCAGAATCAGGTCATAGCGCTCGAAATCCTGCACGCGAACCTGTTGCGCACGTTGCTGCGACAGGTCATAGCCTCGCAGCTGAGCCGCCCGCTGAGTACGCTTGTCCGGCGGCTCGCCCGCATGCCAGCCGCCGGTCCCGGCCGACGCCACTTCAACCTGCCGTTCAAGGCCAGCCTGCTGCAACTTGTGACGCAGCACACCTTCAGCCGTCGGTGATCGGCAAATGTTACCCAAACAGACGAACAGGACGCGCATCACGCCTCCAACAAACGCCGAACGCGCTCCAGGTCTTCGGGGGTGTCGACACCCGCAGGCGGCGCCTCCAGCACATCAGCCACATGAATCCGTACGCCGTGCCACAACGCCCGCAGCTGTTCAAGACGCTCGGTGTTCTCAAGCCAGCAAGGCCCCCAACTGACGAAGTCATGGAGGAAGCCCGCCCGATAGGCGTAGATCCCGATATGACGGCGGTATGGCACGCCCTCGGGCAAACGGTCGCAGCTCAGGGCAAAATCGTCACGCGCCCACGGCAACGTGGCACGGCTAAACGTCAGCGCAAGGCCGTTGATATCGCTGACCACTTTGACCACATTCGGATTGAACAACATCGCGACGTCTTCAATCGGCTCCGCCAAGGTGGCCATGCTGGCCTCACCATGGGCCGCGAGGTTGACGGCCACCTGATCAATCACTT
Organism: Pseudomonas sp. WS 5078; assembly: GCF_012985745.1. Lineage (NCBI taxonomy): Bacteria > Pseudomonadati > Pseudomonadota > Gammaproteobacteria > Pseudomonadales > Pseudomonadaceae > Pseudomonas > Pseudomonas sp. WS 5078. The sequence continues at coordinate 27,746 of NZ_JAAQWX010000014.1, forward strand.
GCGGCGGGATCAGCGGCTCATCACCCTGTACGTTGACCACGATCGCATCACTGGCCAAACCCAATTGCGTCGCCACTTCAGCCAGACGGTCGGTGCCTGACTCATGGTCGGCCCGGGTCAACAGCACCTCGGCGCCAAACGCCTTGCAGGCATCGACGATGCGCGCGTCATCAGTTGCGACCACGACACGCTGGGCACTGCTTTTGCACGCCTGCTCCCAGACATGCTGGACCATGGGTTTGCCCGCAATCATTTGCAACGGCTTGCCAGGCAAACGCGTCGAGGCAAAGCGTGAAGGAATAACGACCGTAAAAACCGGAATCATTTATCCAGACGCTCATCATCGGTAAGGGTGCGGGCTTCGGTTTCAAGCATGACCGGAATGCCATCGCGGATCGGGTACGCGAGACCGGCGCCCTTGCTGATCAGCTCCTTTTTGTCGGCGCTGAGCTTGAGCGGGCCTTTGCAAACCGGGCAGGCAAGGATATCGAGCAATTTGGTGTCCATAAGGTTTCCCTGAATAAAGATGAGTTAGGGCAAAAAACGATCAGGTAAAAGACGCAATAACTGTTGATCGAGCCAGCGCGCGAAGGTCTCTGAAGGTACAGCGTCTACCGCCAGATACCACCAGTTCGGCGCGGCAAAGTCGCGGCATTTCACCGCATCCTTTTCCGTCATGACCAGCGGCAGATCCGGCTTGAACTTCAGGATCTCGGCACTGTAGGGCGCGTGGTCGGCAAACGCGTGGCCAATTGGCCGCCAGTGTAGCGTTTCGAGGGTGTTGAAAAAACGCTGCGGATTACCGATACCGGCCACCGCATGCAATGCCTGTCCGCAAGGAAAATAATCCAGTGGCTGACGCTCGCCCGTGCGCACGTTGATCAGCGCTGTCGGCTGCAACTGAAAGGCAAAGCCGGGCTGCGGATCCGTCAGGGCGCCGTTATACAGCACCGCATCCACACTGCTCAGGCGTTCAGCTGGCTCACGCAGCGGACCGGCAGGCAGGCAGCGGCCGTTACCCAGCCCCCGTGCGTTATCGATCAAGACCAGTTCCAGGTCGCGAGCCAACCGGTAATGCTGCAAACCGTCGTCCGACAGAATCACGTCCAGCGGCTCGGTGGCCAGCAGCGTTTTCACCGCACGGCTGCGATCAGGGTCGATCATCAGAGGCACGCCCGTACGCTGCACGATCAACAAGGGCTCATCCCCTGCCTGCGCGGCAGGTTGATCCGCCGTGACGCGCCAAGGGAACTGCCCCGGTTTGGCCCCATACCCCCGGCTGACCACGCCGACCCGCAGCCCCTTGCGTTGGCAATGCTCGATCAGCCACAGGATCATAGGCGTCTTGCCCGTGCCACCCACGGTGATATTGCCCACGACCACAATAGGCACGGGAGCACGGTAAATGCCACCCTGCCCCGCGACAAAACGTGCGCGCTTACCGTCCACTACGCGCCGATAGAGGCATTCGAGCGGTCTGAGTAATGCCAACAAGGGGTGCCCGGCATACCATGCCTGCAACAAACGATCAGAGATGGCCATCAGGGATTCGACTGCGCCTCGACAGTGGTCATGCGCAAATGGCTGAACCCTAGCTTGCCCGCCGCATCCATGGCCGTAACCACGGCCTGATGTTGAGTTTTGCCATCGGCACTGATCGACAACGGCAATGACGTATCACCGCCGGATTCTTTTTGCAGGGCGTCCATCAGGCTGGCCAGATCATTTTTCGGCAACAGCTGGTTGTTCACCGAAAACACGCCGTCCGCACTGATGGCGATATCCAGTTGTTTAACGTTTTGGTCTTCGCTCGGGGAGCCGCTGACAGCTTCAGGCAGGTCTACCCGCAGTTGGGTTTCACGGGTAAAGGTGGTGGTCACGACAAAAAACAGCAACAGGATAAACACCACGTCGATCAGCGAAGCGAGGTTGATATCCACCGTTTCTCGTGGCTTACGGCGAAATTTCACGCGTTGCTCCCGGCCATGTCGACTTCCCGGTCGCCTTGAACCACTTCAACCAGTTTGATGGCTTCCTGCTCCATGCCGACCACCAGCTCGTCGACCCGGCGCTGCAGGAAACGGTGGAAGAACACCGCAGGAATACCCACCATCAAGCCCGCTGCCGTGGTGATCAACGCCTTGGAGATACCGCCGGCCAGGATGGCAGCATTGGTGGTCATGCCCGACCCCATGAACGAGCTGAAAATGTCGATCATGCCCAGCACCGTCCCTAACAGGCCCAGCAACGGCGCCATGGCAGCGATGGTGCCCAGCGCATTGAGGTAGCGCTCAAGCTCGTGAATCACACGGGCAGCCGCTTCCTCAATGCACTCTTTCATGATCTCGCGACCGTGCCGGGAATTGGCCAGGCCCGCCGCAAGGATTTCACCCAGCGGCGAATCTGCACGCAGTTGTTTGAGTTTTTCCTTGTCCAGCTGCTTGTCTTTGATCCAGACCCAGACTTGCCCCAGCAGATGGGGCGGCGTCACGCGGCTGGCGCGTAAAGTCCAAAGACGCTCGACAATAATGCCCAGCGCGACAACAGAGCTCAGAATGATCGGCAGCATCATCCAGCCACCGGATTTGACCAGTTCCCACACAGTGACAATCCCCTCGAAAAAGTGCGCCACTCTACCATAGGATTGGACTGGCGCTCAGGCGCGCACAAAACCCCTGTCACCCGTCATGGCGCCAGAACCTGCGTTGTTGACGCTCGCCTGTGGCCGCCCCCTTTGCCCCCAGCCAGAAACGCACGGCGCCTTGTTCTGCACTGTCGAGCACCGTCATGCCCAACGCCCGGTAGCGAGCCAGTACCTGAGGGTGCGGGTGGCCAAAACTATTGCCAGCACCACGCGATATCAGGACATTTTGCGCAGACAGCGTATTCAAAAACACCCGGGATGACGAGGTGCGGCTGCCGTGGTGCGGGGCCTGCAACCATTGCACGGGGATCGCCAAAGGGCTGCGCAAAAAGGCTCGCTCAGCCTGCACGTCGATGTCCCCGGTCAGCAATAGCCGCTCATCGCCAGCCTGCACCAACAGCACGCAAGACTTCTGGTTACCGTTGCTGGCATCCGCCCATTGCCAGAGTGAAAAGCGTACACCGTCCCACTCCCAGCCTTGCCCCGCGGCGCAGTGTCGAGCCTGAAGCTGAGCAGGCAAACCCGGTACGTCGCCGCTGATCACCTGATTGACGTTCAGCGCGCGCTGGACCGCCAGCGCACCGCCTGCATGGTCAGCATCAGCATGGCTGATCAGTATCAAGTCCAGTTGGCCGATACCTTGCGAGCGCAAGAACGGCACGACGATCCGCTCTCCCTGATCCAGGTCCCTGAATTTGGGGCCTGCGTCATACAGCACGGTGTGGTGACGGGTTCTTAGCAGCATCGCTAACCCTTGACCAACATCTATCTGCCAGACCTCGACCTGACCGTGGGGAACCTGCTCACGTGGTGCCAGCATTGCCAATGCCAGCAAGGGCCAACCCAACGGCCTCAACGTAACGCCCGCAGGCAACAACAGCATCACTGTCCCGGCCGCCGCCAGCGCCCAAATTTCGACGGGCACGTTTGGCGGCAGCCATGAAGGGAACGTCCCAGCAAGCCAGGTCAAACCGCGTATCAGCACGTCAAGCAAACCACCTGACACCCAGAGCAACCCTTCTGCGAGCCAGGGCACGGGCAGCAAAAATGTGCCCAGCAACGCACTAGGCAAAACCAGCAGGCTGATCCACGGCACAGCTACCAGATTTGCCAGAGGCCCGGTCACACTCACGGGTAACGCCAAGGCCCACATCACGGGAAACAGCCCCAAAGCAATCAGCCCGTGGGGCCTTGTCCAGGCTGACCATAGACGCCATGCACCCAAACGCCCGCTGAAGGTGAAAATCAGCACGGCAACCGCTGCAAAAGAAAGCCAAAAACCCGGCATCAGGCTGGCTAACGGCTCCACCAGCAAGACTGCATTCAACGCCAGCAAAAACGGTAGCCACACACCTAAATGACGAAAGCGCAGGCGCCATAACAGCACCAGCCCCAGCATCACGCAGGCGCGCTGCACAGGCACTTCAAATCCGGCCAACAGGCCATAACTGACAGCCCCTACAAACGCCACGCCACATGCCCAAGGCAGCCATGGCCAACCTCGCGGCCAAAGGCCGTACCGCGCCAGCAGCGCAATCAACCCGTAGAGCAACCCGGCAAACAACCCGATGTGCTGACCCGAGATCACCAGTAAGTGCACCGTGCCCGTGGTTTGTAGCAGCGTCCAGTCTTCGCGCTCCAGACCGGAGCCATCCCCCATCACCAACGCCGCCAACCACGGTGCCCGACCATGGGCATCGACACTCAGCAAACGTTGACGCAGCCCGTCCCGCCACGCATAGGAAGCCGCAGCCAGACGCTGCCCATCCTTGACCGTTCCGGTTGCGCCAATCCGTTTGCTAAGCAGCCACGCCTCGTAGTCAAATCCCTGAGGATTAAGCAGCCCTCGCGGCTTTTTCAGTTTCACGGCCAGACGCCAGCGCTCCCCGCTGTTAACGGGCGGCCCGTCCTGCCAGCTCACCCGAATCGTGCGCGGCAGATCAGCTCGACGAGACACAGGGCTCCCGATTTCAAAAGCAACGTAAGACGCTGTGCGTTGCGGCAGACCTGTCACCTGCCCCTCAATCCACAGGGTACGCCCGTCGAGGGCATCCGACAGGCGGTCATCCAGCGCCGACTGCCCCTGTACGCACGCCCACACCAGCCCCAGCAGGCACAATCCAAGCGGGTACGTGCGAAAAAACAGCAAGCCAAGCCCCAGGCCGAACAACAGCACCCAGCACCACACCGGCGGCAATACCGGCAAATAACGCAACGCCATCAAGCCCAGCGCCAGCCCTGACATCCCTGTATACATAGCCAGCCCAGAAATTCCTTTCCTCTCGGATTAGTTCATCCGGGCCTACCGCGCTTTAATAATTGTCACAAAGTCTGAATAGGCACAGGTACGAATTTGGGCATACTGCCCCATTGACCCCAGGGAGAGGCCCATGCCACGGCGTTTGTTCAAACGTTACATGCCAGACCCGGCAAGCATCAGGGAACACAAATCCTTACGCTTTATGGGCACCCTGTTGCATGACCCGAACCTTTGGCACTTGAACCGCCACTCGGTTTCCCGCGCCATGGCCGTGGGCATCTTCGCCGCGTTCATCCCCATGCCTTTTCAGATGCTCCTGGCAGCGTTCCTCGCGATTACCGTGCGCAGCAACATGCCCATTTCGGTCGGTCTGGTATGGCTGACCAACCCGATTACCATGCCACCGGTGTTTTATTGCACCTACAAACTTGGCGCCTGGTTGATGGACGTGCCGGCACGTACCTTGCCAGACGATCTGACCTGGGCGTGGATCAGCGGGCAGTTGTCTACCCTCTGGCAGCCATTCTTGCTGGGCTCTGTGGTATGCGGCGTGGTATTGGGCGCGCTCGCCTATTGCCTGACCCAACTCTATTGGCGCTGGTGGGTGAGCCGCCAATGGAAACGCCGACAAAACAATCGCCCATAAAAAAGACCCCTTACGGGGTCTTTTGCAAAGCGCAAAGCGTGTTACTGACGCATGCCGCGACCGCTAACCAGCAATCGGGCGCACAAGATGTACAACACCACGGTCGCCACCATCATAAAGGTCAGGGCCACGCTGATTTTGATGTCAGACACCCCCAAAATGCCGTAGCGGAAGGCATTCACCATGTGCAGCACCGGGTTGGCCATCGACACCGTCTGCCAGAACGGCGGCAGCAACGAGATCGAATAAAACACGCCTCCCAAATAGGTCAACGGCGTGAGCACAAACGTCGGAATGATCGAAATATCATCGAAATTACGTGCAAATACGGCATTGACGAAGCCCAGCAGCGAAAAGATGGTCGCCGTCAGCAACACAACCGCCACCGTTAACCCGAGGTGATGCACCTGCAAGTGGGTGAAGAACAATGACAGCAAGGTCACGATCACGCCCACCATCAAGCCTCGCAGAATCCCGCCCACGGTGTAGCCGATCAGGATGGTATGCGGCGACACTGGCGATACCATCAATTCTTCAATAGAGCGCTGGAACTTACTGCCAAAAAAGCTCGACACCACATTGCCGTAGGCGTTAGTGATCACCGACATCATGATCAGGCCCGGCACGATGTACTCCATATAGGTGAAACCACCCATATCACCGATTTGTCGGCCAATCAGGTTACCGAAGATCACAAAGTACAGCACCATGGTGATCGCTGGCGGCAGCAGGGTTTGCGGCCAGATGCGCATGAAACGACGTACTTCGCGGTAAACAATGGTGTTCAGCGCAATCAGATTGGGGCGCAGCTCCGAGCTCATATCGCCACCTTCGCCAGATTTTTCTCGACCAACGACACAAACAACTCCTCAAGGCGATTGGTTTTATTGCGCAAGCTCACAACTTCAATCTGCTGTGCAGCCAACTGGGTGAACAAGCCGGTAATGCCGACCTGTTTGTCCACCTGAACCTCCAACGTCATGCTGTCGAGCAACTGGCTTGGGTAGCCGATCAGATGCGGGGCCGCCTGCAACGGGGTTTTCAAGTCCAGCAGGAAGGTTTCGACATGCAACTGGCCCAGCAACTGACGCATGCTGGTGTTTTCAACGATGGTGCCGTGATCGATGATGCCAATGTTACGGCACAGTTGCTCAGCCTCTTCCAGGTAATGAGTAGTGAGGATGATGGTAGTGCCCTGCTCATTCAGCTCTGTAAGAAAGGTCCACATCGAACGACGCAGCTCAATGTCCACGCCTGCGGTCGGCTCGTCGAGGATCAGCAGGCGAGGCTCGTGCACCAGGGCGCGGGCGATCATCAAACGGCGCTTCATGCCGCCCGACAGAGAGCGCGACGGCGTGTCGCGCTTGTCCCATAACCCGAGTTGGGTCAGGTATTTCTCAGCGCGCTCCTTGGCGACTTTTGGTGCGATGCCGTAATAGCCCGCTTGGGTTACGACAATGTCGAAGGTTTTTTCAAACTGGTTGAAGTTGAACTCTTGGGGCACCACGCCGATGCAACGCTTCAAGGCGGCGGGTTCGCGGTCCAGGTCATGCCCGAACACATTCACAGTGCCGCTGGTCTTGTTCACCAGTGTCGAGAGAATGCCAATGGTTGTGGATTTGCCGGCGCCATTGGGGCCGAGCAATGCGAAAAAATCACCTTCAGAAACATCCAGATCGATACCACTCAGGGCCTGGAAACCGTTGCCGTAGGTTTTGGTTAGCTGCCGTATGGACAGAGCGGAACTCATATCTGATTACGCACCAAGATGGGGGAATAGGAGGTGTAAATAAGGGCGAGCCGTCTGTCATAGACGTTCGACACGCAAGCAGCATGGTGCTTGGCCTCGACGCACAAGTACAGTCGCCCGTATTAATAGTGGGTATTAAGTCAACGCGGTCATGACCGCATGGCGGTAGCACGGGCGCAGTTTCAGGCGCTCGTACCACGCTTCCAGATGCGGCATCGACGGGCGTTCGATAGGCATCTCAAACCACGCATAAATGAACGAGCCCAGCGGAATGTCACCCATGCCAATTTCATCACCTGACAAATAAGGTTTTTCCGACAACGCCTGATCCACAATCGACAATAACTCTGCGCATGTTTTACGTGCAGCGTTAATCAGCACCCAATCCTGCTGCTCGGCCGGAGTCCGCAAAATCCCCCAAAACAGATCGCGGAAAGGGCCTGCAAACGTCGACGTGGTCCAGTCCATCCACTTGTCCGCCTGTGCGCGCACGCATACATCAGTTTGATACCACGCTGTGTCTGAACCGTAACGCGCAGCCAGATAACGCACGATGGCGTTGGATTCCCATAGCACGAAACCGTCGTCCTCAATCATGGGCACCCGACCGTTAGGGTTTAGCGCTCGGTATGCTGGGCTATCGACGACACCAAAGGCGCCACCGGCCTCCTCACGGCTGTAGGGCAGCGCCAACTCTTCGGCACACCACAGGACTTTTCTGACATTAGATGAATTCTTGCGACCCCACACTTTCAGCATGACTCAACTCCTGATTGATAGACGCTGCACGAGTCTAACCTCGCCGGACGAACTCCGCCTCCCGGGTGAGGTCACTATCCATAGCACCCCGAACACGACTTGCGACTAAGCTCTAACAGGTTCGCGCCACTGGTTTCACGGAGGATTAAATATGCTGTTGTTGTGGATTGTGGTTTTAATCGTAGGCGTCGCCTGGTTGGCGCACCGTCGCGTTGCCCCGCTGCCCGCCATGGGCATAGTCGCGGTCTATCTACTGGCTATGGGCCTGTTCAGCCACGCACCGGGCTGGCTGCTGGGGATCTTCTGGATTCTGCTGGCGGTACCGGCCGCGCTGTTGCTACTGCCTGACCTGCGGCGCAAGGTGTTCACCGCGCCACTGTTCAGTTGGTTCCAAAAAACCTTGCCGCCCATGTCGCAGACCGAACGCGACGCCATTGATGCAGGCACCGTGTGGTGGGATGGCGAACTTTTTAGCGGTCGTCCCGACTGGAATCAACTGCTGGCCTACCCCAAAGTCCAACTGACTGAGGAAGAACAAGCGTTCATCGACGGTCCCACCGAAGAACTGTGTGCCATGGTTTCGGACTGGGACATCGGCCAACGCATGGATTTACCCCCCGAAGCCTGGGCGCACATCAAGCAACACGGCTTCTTTGCACTGATCATTCCCAAAGCGTTCGGCGGTAAAGGCTTTTCGGCGTTTGCGCATTCGCAGGTCGCCATGAAACTCGCCACCCGCAGCGGCGACCTGGCGTCCACGGTGATGGTGCCCAACTCCCTCGGCCCGGCAGAATTGCTGCTGCACTACGGCACGGATGAACAGCGCAACCACTACCTGCCTCGTCTGGCCCGGGGTGACGACATCCCGTGCTTCGCCCTTACCGGCCCGCTTGCCGGATCGGATGCAGGCGCCATGCCCGATACCGGGATTATTTGCAAAGGCCAGTGGCAAGGCCAAGAGGTCATCGGCCTGCGTCTGAACTGGGAAAAACGCTACATCACACTCGGCCCGGTCGCCACGTTGTTGGGTTTGGCATTCAAGGCGCACGACCCTGACCACTTGTTGGGTGAGGAAGAAGACCTGGGCATCAGCCTCGCGTTGATTCCGACCGACACGCCGGGTGTCGAGATTGGCCGACGTCATCTGCCATTGGGCGCAGCGTTCATGAATGGCCCCAACGCTGGCAAAGACGTGTTCATTCCGCTGGACTATCTGATTGGCGGGCAGGAGATGCTCGGCAAGGGCTGGATGATGCTGATGAACTGCCTGTCGGTGGGCCGTTCGATTTCCCTCCCGGCGGTGGGCACCGGAGCTGCAAAGTTCACCAGTTTGGTCACTGGCCAATATGCCCAGGTGCGCGAACAGTTCAATGTGCCCCTCGCCGCGTTCGAAGGCATTCAGGAAGCGCTGGCCCGAATCGGCGGCAATGCCTGGTTGATGGACAGCGCCCGCATGCTGACGGCCAACGCCGTCGACTTGGGCGAGAAACCGTCTGTACTGTCGGCCATCCTCAAATACCATCTCACCGAGCGTGGCCGCGAATGCATCAGCCACGCCATGGACGTGCACGGCGGTAAAGGCATCATCATGGGCCCCAACAACTACTTGGGCCGCAGCTGGCAAGGTGCGCCGATCTTCATCACCGTGGAAGGCGCAAATATTTTGTCGCGCAACCTGATGATCTTCGGCCAGGGTGCCATTCGCTGCCATCCGTTTGTCTTAAAGGAAATGGCACTGGCCGGACGCGAGGACCATGAACAGGCCCTGCACGAATTCGATGACCTGCTGCTCAAACATATCGGTTTTGCCGTCAGCAATGCTGCGAGCACCTTTGTGTTGAATCTGGGCCTGGGTCGCTTCGAACATGCACCGGGCAACACGTTGAGCCAAGGCTATTTCCGCGCCTTGAACCGCCAGGCCGCGGCGTTTGCGATGCTGGCCGACCTGAGCATGATGCTGCTGGGCGGCGAGCTAAAACGCCGCGAACGCCTGTCGGCGCGTCTGGGCGATGTGCTCAGCCATATGTACTTGGCTTCCGCGGCCCTCAAGCGCTATCACGACCTTGATTCACCGGAACATCTGAATCCGCTGTTTACCTGGGCCATGGAAGAAAGCCTGGGGCATGCAGAGCGGGCGCTGGATGAATTACTGAAAAACTTCCCGAGCCGCACGCTGGGTTTCCTCCTGCGCGGGGTGGTGTTCCCGTTTGGCCGACGTCACACCGGGCCCAGCGATGCGCTGGACGCCGAGGTGGCCGCCGTACTGGGACGCGCCAAGGGCGACCCGACGCTGGAAGCAGTACTTGCCGGGTGCTATCGCCCGCAATCGGCCGATGATCCGGTCGGCGCGTTGCAACATGCCAGTGAACTGCTGGCCGCTGCCCAGCCGCTGTTCAAAACGCTTCATCAGGGCCTAAAAAGCGGGCACGTCAAACCGGCTGCGGGGGAGCATGCAATTGATGCCGCGCTCAGTGCTGGCGTGTTGCAACCGGCCGAAGCGCAAACCCTGCGCGATGCCGAGGCGGCACGGCGCAGGGTAATTGATGTTGATGATTTCTCGAAAGAGGAGCTCACTCACAGCGAGGGGAAAATTCGATAGCACGACAGCGGGCGCGCGGGGCTTTATACTCCCGCGCCCGTTTTGCTTTAGAGGACACCGCAATGGCCACCAACGATCTCAACCACAACCTCGTGTTGCTCGACATTCTGCGCAGCATTCTGGTTGCTGTCGGTGATGCCGAGCAGATCCCCGAAGAAAGCCACGCGTTGTTTATCGAACGTTTCGACGAAATGCGCAGCGCTTTGCCGGTCGACCCGATTGAAAGCCAGTACCTGGGCCAGGACATCATGTGCCAGGTGATCGAACGCTACCCGCAAATCGCCCACCTCGTGCCTCGCGACCTGCTGTGGTACTTCGGTGGTGCCTGCTTCAACTTCCTGTCCGATGAAGAACTGGACATGTACCAGGCGCTTGAAGAGCGCCGTCATGAGGCCGAAGAAAACGGTGAGCCGTTCGACTGGAATCAGGAAAAGCAGTTCATGGCATTGCCGACAGCCGAAGACAGCCCTCAACACTGATCGGCGCCACACAAGACACCAGACCCGCCCGGTTCCCCGCGCGGGTCTTTTTTTGCGTCGCCGTTTCAGGCCCCCTGCCACGGCGAGCGATGCGTCGACTCTGTTGAGCATCGCAACCTTGCGCAGCTTAGTCAGGGGTCGCGATCCAGGCGCGAGGCGGCTAGCGGTCGACTCGGTTCTTGTGCCAGCCGCTCAACCAGATAGTCGATGAACACGCGCAATTTCGGTGGCAAGTAGCGGGTCGGTTCGTACAGGAGCCACACCCCGCCGTGGTAGGACGCAATAAAGTCCCACTCGGGCAACACCTGAACAATAAGCCCCTGCTCAAGCGCCTCCCGCGCGGTGAAATACGGCAGGCTTCCAATCCCGATATGCTGCAACACGGCATCCAGCCGCACCCCCGTGTGATTGGCAGCGTAGCGCCCTTTTACGCCCACAACCGCTGCTTTGCTGCCCTGTTTGAACTTCCACCGCGCATCGGCCGGGGTCTCGCCCAGGCAGATACAACTGTGATGGCGAAGATCTTCAGGCTGTTGCGGGACGCCATGCTCGGCCAGATATTGTGGCGTTGCGCACAGCAGTTGCTCGATCACAAACAATTGCCGCCCTGCAAGGCTTGGCGCGGGCTGCTCTGTAACACGAAGGCTCAAGTCGACATTGCCATCAATCAAATCTACATACCGGTCTTCCAGCACCAACTGCACATCCACGTGCGGGAAGCGACGCAGGAACTCGGGCATATGCGGGTGAATCACGTAGCGGCCGATGGCCTTGGGGACGCTCACGCGTACCAGACCTTCCACCTCTTGGGTAAAACGTCCACTGACTTGCATGACCGACTGCGCCGCACCCACTACATCCCGGCAACGCTTATACACCTCCTCGCCGCCATCGCTCAGGCGCAATTTACGGGTGGTGCGCTGCAATACGCGGATGGCCAGTGCCTTTTCCAGCCGGGCAATGCTGCGGCTCACAGCAGAGGGCGATGTACCCAGTTGGCGCGCTGCCTCAGAAAAGCTCCCGGCCTCAACCACCTTCACAAAAATCGCCATTTCAGCCAACAAAGACAACGGTAGATTGATGCTCACAACGCACAGGTCCATTGAAAATTGAAGGGATTATCACGCCAACGTGACGTCCTTATACTTCAAAAACACGTTTTTCAGGAACCTCGCCATGACCCCACGCCTGTTTTTTACCGAAGATGGCCTTACTGCTCAGGTCGAGGTGCTCAGTTGCGCCCCGTGTGACGATGGGTTTGCGGTGGAGCTGAGTACGACGCCTTTCCACCCTCAGGGTGGCGGGCAGCCCAGCGACACGGGCTGGATCGGCGACAGCGAAGTGATCAGGGTTTTCCATGGGGACGACACGTTGGTGCATGTCGTCAAAGCCGCCGTACAAACAGGGGAAACCCAAGCCCGCGTCGATGAAACACGGCGCCTTTTGAATACCCGCCTGCATTCGGCCGGTCATTTGATCGGCGTCTGTGGCGAACGCGCAGGCTGGATCCCCAGTAAAGCCCATCATTGGCCGGGTGAATGCCGGGTCAGCTTCGTGCCGGGCCAAGCCCCTCAGCCACTGCAGGCGCAACAGGTCGAGGAGCAACTCCAGCAATGGATCGAAGCGGACTTGCCGCGGGTGACGCGCATGGAGGCCGAGCAACGTTTCATCGGCTTCGGCGAGCTGCCCGTCTACCCGTGCGCCGGCACCCATGTCAGCTCGTTGAAGCAATTAAAATCTGTCCCCATCCTGTCGATCAAAGAAAAGAAAGGCGTACTCACCGTTCGCTACACCATGGACTGAGGCGCCTGCGCGGCGCCCTGCCATGCTAGGGGATCGACAAAAACAAACGCTGAGCCAGTGCTGCATCGAGTTTGGCCCGGTAGACCTCGATGACCTCTTGGGACGTACCCGCCCTCGAATAAAGTGTCTGTTCGCTCAATCGACGCTGGGCTGCGGTTTTCAGGTGCGCCACATCGAACGCCGCGGCCGGCGTCTCAAGTGCTTTGTAATGAAAGTGCGCGTACCACAATGCGCGCCCGTCTGTGTCATTGATGACGTATTCCTGCAAGTAGTCTTTGCGCTGCCCACGGGACAAAAACGTGCGCTCACCCAAGCGCCGAATGCTGATTTCTTTTTGAGTGTTCAAGTAATCCACATTAGGCCCCGTCGGAGGCAAACGCTTGATCATGCCCACGCGTAACGTTTTCCCGACCGAACGCAACCGGATCGCCGCAGCCTTCAACTCCTCACTCAACGCCTGCGCGGCGCGCTGACGGGTGCCGGTCAGTATTTCGGGTTCAGCGCTGGAGTTCATCAAGATCACATCTATTTGAACGGCAACCTCATCGAGACTCTTGCCTTTAAATTCGAGGATCTCTTCGATTTCTACCGGGATTTTTGAAATGGCAGCGCTGGAGCGGCTGCTTTCAATCGCACCCTCGACTTTGGCGAGCAAGCGCCGAGCATCAGCCTCCAGTCGCGCCAGGTTTCTGGACTGAGTCGCTACCTGCACGCCAGGCCGCAACTGAGTGATTTCCTCCCAGGTTCCGCCTTCAACTTGCTTGTACGCATGAACCGTCATCCTTCCAAAGCCTTCGGTGACCTCGACGATGTCGCCGGAGGTGCCCTCGGCGGGGTCTCGCAAGGCGCCCACAAGCACTTGATGAGTCGTCGTTTCGATCACGTGTTGTGCAGGCCGGGACGGCTCCGCTTTTTTTCTTTGCTCAACGTGAGCCAGACGGCTAGGCCCCGGTCGGGGTTCTTCAAACTCAGACGATGAGCTTTCGGAGTCTCTGATGACTTTTTCCAGCTGGTTTTCAGCAAATTCTCTCAAGTGTCTGATCACCTGCATGATGGGCGCCAAATACTGGTTTCGAAAATGTTCAGACTCCAGACTCAGGAGATTCACGCACAAGCTTTCGGCCGCGTAGTAGTGCTCGATCGCCCGATCCAACAAGGCAATATGGTCTTTGCTAAATAGCTGATTTTCCATTCGCAAACTCAATTGCGCCCACGCCGTGTCGACCAGAGAAGCTTTAGCAAAAAAGCTGTAGGCATGCTGTTCTTCCGGGGACATGTTAACCCCTCCCCGCCGGATGACTAACTCGCACAAAGTCTCTAAATACACGGCAGACCAATGGCGATCGAAATACTCATGATCTTCTCTGTTCTTGAATTCCCGGAGTGCGCTGTCCTTGGGCAGGGGACGTGCATGAACATGGTTCAGGGCTTGTGCCTCTTCGACGGCGTTATGGAACAACTTCCCTTCAATCTCCTGGGCTTTTTCCAATTGCTGAACCCACTTTTCGTAAACATCGCTTGACCCAGCCTCCAATTTTTTGACTACATCGATCAACTTCTCGAGAAAGTCCTCTTGAGAGTTATGGACAGGAAGGGCCTGGCGCACCTGCTCGTAAAAGTTTTGCAACTTGAAATGATTCAACGCCAACTTGCTCCAATAGCCCTGGATTCTCTGCGCACGTGGTTCTGAAGGGGCAATACTTTCTGCCTTGGTCAACAGGTTAATCAAATCGTGGACCATGAGCCGCCAGCTTTCGAATTCCTGGTGGTAACGCTCCAGAAACACGGTCTTGCGTTCGGTTGCGCTTTCGAGCAAGCCTTGAGTCACACTCAGCACGCGCGCCTTTTCCTGAATGAGCCCTTTGAGGGTGTCAGCCTGGCGCGTTAACTCATCGACTTTTTTCTGCCTGTCCTCGCGCAGCTTCTTGATTCGCGCTTTAGGACCGCCACCCTTTAAGCCGAGGCGCAGATCCAGTGCCCAGCGCCCCGTTTCATCGCGCACCAGACGGGGACCCCAGCGATCGAGTTGACGCGCATCCTGAATTCTCAACCCCTGCGCATCACGCGCGACGGCATAGGTGCTGCTGGCAATGCGCACGTAAGACTGCCCTTGATGGGTCATGACCCCCGCTAACGCGCCGACCTCGATACGGGTGGCCTGCGACAGGTCGGTGTGCACTTCAAATGTTTCAAGCGCTTGGCGTTGCGCGGGGGTCAAACGCTGCTGACCACTGAACCAAGTCACTTCCAGCGCCGAATAGTCCTGCACAGCCGCTGGGCTCAGGTCAGGGTTTCTGCGTGGCATCATCAGTGGCTCAATGGCCGGTTTGGGGGGCCGCGCAAACCCTTCTTCAAACCGCGAAAACAAGGGTTCATCCGCAGGCACATTGAGACGCCGCCGGTCGTTGGCTTGCCCCCTGAAACTCAACCCTTCTTGCAGCAACGCCAGACTGACGTTCATCAGCAAGTCGATGACAGATTCGCGCGCGGCTTCTTTATTAGCGCTCAGACGAGCATGCAAGGCGCCATCAATACTGAGCAAGGTTTGAAGTAACCAGCCCGCTTTTTGCAGCGGCCCGCTGACAAAGAAAGTAAGCCCGTTAAATAACGCCCAGCCTGCTTTTTTGACCAACAACCAGCGTCGCTCAGCGACCGTCACGGTTTGCTTGTCGGCCAGTAACATCAAGGCATTGGCATGAGCTGTAAACAAGACGTCAAAGTAATCGCCCACCACAGGTTGTGTACTCAATGCCGCGGGGCTGCGCGGTAACAGGGCAAGAAAGCCTTCGAGCAAGACACCTTCAAGA
This sequence comes from Pseudomonas sp. WS 5078, assembly GCF_012985745.1. Classification (NCBI taxonomy): domain Bacteria; kingdom Pseudomonadati; phylum Pseudomonadota; class Gammaproteobacteria; order Pseudomonadales; family Pseudomonadaceae; genus Pseudomonas; species Pseudomonas sp. WS 5078. The sequence goes on from NZ_JAAQWX010000014.1 coordinate 43,493, forward strand.
TGGGGCCGGGCAAACCCTCCGTCAGCGTAAAAACCTCGCGCGTCGTCTTCCAGCCATTGCAGCACGCTGTAGTTCAGGTCTTCGGACTCAATGATGGCTGCCAATAGCGCCGGCCATGATTCAACCTGCAGTAAAGGCTCCGTTGCGAAGGGCTGGTAAAGGATAAAGGGACCCTTTTCGATATCACGCGGGCCGAGGATGAACATGTTGGCGACATAATGGGTCGGTGCGCCTTCGTACGCTATAAAGCCTAAAGGCCGTACACAAAAGTCACCTTTATCGAAGGTCGCGTTGCCATCGGGACGCATCAAACGCAGCAGAACCGCCCACCCATGCTCGGTCAACCCGGCTTCGCCCTTGATAAGCTTCTCCAGCGCGAACATGGGCAATTGAACACTTACTTGCGATTTGAATAGCACTTTGCGTCGCGCAACTTCCTGCGCGTCATCAACCAGCAAACGCTTGATCTGCGCAATGTACTGAGTACCGACATCCAGCTCGTCGACTAACTGTCGGGCGTAATCGGCGGTAAACCAGCCGGGCAAAACGGTGCCGTCGCGCCCTTCAACACCAATCAGCCCGATCGGCCAGCCCCCTCGATAGCTCAACACAAAGTCGATCAAAGACAGCCGGTCATCGGTAAAGATCGGCAATGTCAGCACCTCAACCCCCTGGTCATGAATTTCCACCCTGGAAATATCCACCCCCGAGTGGGGGTGATCGATCTCAAGCCGTTTCTGGATCAGTTGCCCGGCATAGACCGGCAATGCTTCGATCTCATCAAGAAACGTTTTGCCCGCAGATTGTTGCTGAGACAGGGCTTGAGCAATGATCAGTTTGCTATAGGCCAATTGGTGCTGCGCAGACGCCTGCTTGAGCCACGAAGGCAGTTTGGTCATGACATGATCGAGCCAGGGGCGATCCTCCTGACTGAATAAAGGGAACATTCCCGCAGCGTCGTCCAGCTTGCGCTCCAGCCGCCAGGCGCTCCAGCGTTCAGCTTGTGCCGTTTGCCCAAGGTCACTCAAGTCGCGTAACTGTTGATCCAGCAGCGTGTAAGCCTGCGCGGTAAAAATATTTCCCTGGGGTTCGTTCAAGCCCCATGAAAACACCCGGCGCCCCAACTGGCCTTCCAGACGACGGGCGAGCCGTGTGCCGTAATCATGCAGCGACTCATATGCAAGGATGCCTGTGTTGAGGGAGTAGCTCATCACCAACTCGCGTTGATTCATCTGCCGCAAAACAAGCATTTCGCCCGGCGCTTGAAAGCGTTCAACCCCCGGCGCCTTAAGCGCCTGAATGTTGACCAGATAGGCATGCACAGGGGACTCTTCCGTGCCTTTTTGGCGCTGTTCACTGTCCGCAAAACTCGCCACCACCGCCAATGAGACAGCTTGATCATTGCTCAAGGCCGGTACGTGATGATTGTGAGCCAATGTTGAGCTAAGGCTTGTCTGCAGCACTTGGCTCAGCCACAGAATTGGCGAAACGCCAGTACTGCCTACGCTCCAAAACTGCGTCAAAGCGCATTGCCAGATTTCGGGCAACAAGGGTGCGCACTCATTGATAGCCGTTTGCAGGTCATCCATGTGCACCGCCAAGGGATGGGGATCGTATTCAGTGGTCTCATCCGTCAGTCGGTGCACCCCCTGGATCAGACTGATGGGGCGTTTATCGATGAAACACTGGACCAGCATGTCCACTGGGGACATCAATCGATAACGCTGGGGCGTTGTGCTTTGAGGTGATAGCAAGGCAGTCGCGATGGGCCAGGGTTCTGCGAGGTGCAGACTTGTGACATCAAGGCCAAGCCCCCCGTACTTTTCGGCCAGCGAATCGTTGAGTTGGGCAGCAAGCACGGTATAAAGCGTCGGGCGTGGCGGGAAATCCTGGGCATTAAAACTGCCCAGCACCTTGAAACGGGAGATTAAGCCGGGGGTTGAGGAGAAGGTCTTCATCGGGCGTCCATTGCATTGACGTGTTAAGGAAAGCCCAGCCCATCGAACCTGCATGGACCGGGCTTTTCTTTCATTAAACGCAATGCACCGCCTTCCTCTGCGGTAGCTGATTACCCCTGACTCACGCGTGCGTGCGACGCCGCTTTACAAAACGGTCCACGTAGTCATCGGCCGGCGCACGCAGAATGTCATCTGGGGTCCCGACCTGAATCAATTGCCCGTCCTTGAGAATGGCGATGCTATTGCCAATACGCAGCGCCTCGTCCAGGTCGTGGGTGATAAAGACGATGGTTTTTTTCAGCGACCGCTGCAACGCCAGTAACTGATCTTGCATTTCGGCCCGGATCAGTGGATCGAGGGCGCTGAATGCTTCGTCCATCAGAATAATGTCAGTATCGGTGGCCAGCGCCCGCGCCAGTCCTACACGTTGGCGCATGCCGCCTGACAATTGATGAATCATCGCCTGCTCGTAGCCCTTGAGCCCCACTACAGAGATCCAGTGCCGCGCCCGTTCATCCCATTGTGCCTTGCTCTCGCCGCGCACCTTGAGGCCGTAAGCCACGTTCTCAAGTACATTTCGATGAGGCAGCAAGCCGAAATTCTGAAACACCATGCTGATTCTATGGCGACGCAGGTGACGCAGCGCTGGCATGTCGAGATGAAGAATATCTTCGCCATCCACCAAAACCTGCCCGCTTGAGGGGTCGATCAACCGATTGAGGTGACGAACCAGCGTCGACTTGCCCGAGCCGGACAGGCCCATGATGACAAACACCTCCCCCGCCTGGATCGACAGCGACAAATCATTGATGCCCACTACGCAGCCGGTCTCGGCCAGGACTTGCTCCTTACTCATCCCGGCCCGAAGAAGGGCAAGCACTTCTTTCTCACGTTTGCCAAACACTTTGAACACATGCCGGACTTCAATTTTATTCACGCCCGCTAGGCTCATTTACGTTCTCCCTGCCGGGGGCGCCCGTAGGCCTGAGTGATGCGGTCAATCACCACGGCGAGAATCACAATGGCCAGCCCTGCCTCCAGTCCTTTGCCGACGTTGAGGGTCTGAATGCCCACCAGAACATCTTCGCCCAATCCCCTCGCGCCAATCATGGAGGCGATCACCACCATCGACAACGCCATCATGGTGGTCTGATTGATCCCGGCCATGATGCTGGGCAAGGCCAGCGGCAACTGCACGCCAAACAGTTGCTGCCACGGGGTGGCACCAAAGGCATTGATTGCCTCCATAACTTCGCGATCCACTTGGCGCAGGCCCAAATCGGTGAGGCGGATCAACGGCGGGACTGCATAAATGACGGTGGCAAAAATGGCCGGTACTTTGCCCAGACCGAACAGCATCAGCACCGGGATCAGGTACACGAAGCTCGGCAGGGTTTGCATGATGTCGAGCAACGGCATCATCACCGCTCGCAGACGATTATTGCGCGCGGCAAGAATGCCCAAGGGAATACCGACGAGCACCGAAATCACAGTGGCCACCATCATCAGCGCCAGGGTTTGCATCAGCTTGTCCCACAGCCCTACTGCACCGACCAAAAACAGCAAGCCGACAATCAACAGCGTACTGAAGACTTTGCGAGTGGCATGCCAGGCAATGGCTCCGACAATGGCCAGCATGAGCCACCACGGCGTCAGGCGCAGCAGGTGTTCAAGGTTGATAATGGCCCACAGCAATGTGTCAGAGATATTGCGAAATACATCCCCATAATTGCTTACCAGCGCATCGACCCCGTTGTTAACCCAGCCGGCGATGGAGAACGTCAGATTTTCAGGAAACATGCACGGCTCTTGTTCTGAGAAATAGACGGCTTATAGCGCCGATTTAACCTTCTGCGCGGCTTCAGGGGTTACCCAACGCTCCCAGATCTGCGGCTGTTCACGCAGGAACGCCTCGGCGGCCTTGCGCGGTTCGGTTCGTTTTTCACTCATCTGCGCCAGTGTCTGATTCAGCAGGTCGATCGGGAAGTCGACTTTCTCATAGAACTGAACCAACTGCGGGTACTGGGATTTGAAGGGCGCAGAAACGCCAATTGCCAATTTTGCAGGCAGTGAACGTGTGCCCTTGGGGTTCGGATCGTTGGCGTCGGTCAGGGTTTTCCAAGCTTCGGCATTAAAGGGCGGCTCTTCCAGCTTGATCAACGGGTAGCGGCCGATCAAGGGGGTCGGGGACCAGTAGTAGAACAGCACCGGCTTCCCGCGCTTGATCGAAGAGCTAATTTCGGCATCCAGCGCAGCCCCGGAACCCGTACGGAAATTCACAAAATCGCTCTCCAGCCCGTAGGCTTTGAGTTTTTGACTGTTAACGGTTTCAGACGTCCAACCACTGGGGCTATTGAGAAAGCGTCCGCGGCTCGGGTCTTCCTGATCGCGGAAAACGTCTTTGTAGCGCGCCAGATCGCTGACGGATTTCAGCTCGGGCGCCAAAGGCTTGATGCCTTTTTCCGGATCACCCTTGATCACGTATTCAGGCACCCACCACCCTTCGCTGGCATTTTTCACAATATCGCCAAGGCCAAAGACCTTGCCTTCAGCTTCGGCCTTGACCCACACGGGGCTGCGCCCGGCCCACTCTTCGCCGATCACTTGGATATCATTTTTGGCCAAGGCGGCTTCAAGGCTGACCGTGCTGCCTGGCAATGTGTCAGTGCTGACGCCGTAGCCCTTTTCGGTGAGCTGGCGCAGCACCTCAGTGATAAAACTGCCGCTTTCCCACGTGAGATCAGCGAAGTGAACCGGTGTAGCCTGGCTTTGTGCCGACACGGGTTGTGTCATGATTCCAAACGCTAGAAGCGGGACACTGAGCCACTTTTTCAGATTGTTCATACAGATTCTCTTGTTGTGTGGTGTCGGCGTGATCGGAGCGCTATTGGCTTTGAACAACGAAGTTGACGCAAGGTTCAGGTCAGTACTGACTGAACAGGGGGATATGTCCAACATTAGCAGTCATACCGTCCAGCGGGAGGTGACGCTTAAATATGTGAACACTTATTTGACTGTTATGAGGGTGCGCCCCTCACTGGTTCGGCAGCGCCCCATAAATCGCAGGCACAAAAAAAGCAGCCTGCGGGCTGCTTTTCTGTGTTTTTTGAAACTGCGTTGCTCCAAAAAACAAAATTTGGAGCGGGAAACGAGACTCGAACTCGCGACCCCGACCTTGGCAAGGTCGTGCTCTACCAACTGAGCTATTCCCGCAATAATGGCGTCCCCTAGGGGACTCGAACCCCTGTTACCGCCGTGAAAGGGCGGTGTCCTAGGCCACTAGACGAAGGGGACGTTGCCCAAAACATACACTGTATGTCTCAGTGCCAACTGCATTAACCGAAGTTGCTGCTCTGGCGTTTCACTCAACCTCACCCGAAGGCAGGGCTGCTGGTGACACAAAAAAAATCAGCCTCGGCTGATCTTTTTATGCTTTCTGAACTGTGCGTAGCTCCAGAAAACAAAATTTGGAGCGGGAAACGAGACTCGAACTCGCGACCCCGACCTTGGCAAGGTCGTGCTCTACCAACTGAGCTATTCCCGCAATAATGGCGTCCCCTAGGGGACTCGAACCCCTGTTACCGCCGTGAAAGGGCGGTGTCCTAGGCCACTAGACGAAGGGGACGTTGCCCAAAACATACGCTGTATGTTTCAGTGCCAATTACATTAACCGAAGTTATTGTTTTGGCTTTCACTCAACCCCGCTCAAGAGCGAAGCTGCTTAAAAATGGAGCGGGAAACGAGACTCGAACTCGCGACCCCGACCTTGGCAAGGTCGTGCTCTACCAACTGAGCTATTCCCGCATTGGCGTCCCCTAGGGGACTCGAACCCCTGTTACCGCCGTGAAAGGGCGGTGTCCTAGGCCACTAGACGAAGGGGACACGCTACAACTTCACTGGTCACTGCGTTTGGCTGTGTGCTTTACGCTGCAATTGGCGCGCATTCTAGGGATGGTTTTGGAAGTCGTCAACCCCAATATGAAAATATATTGAAATCAATGACTTCCCCTATCTTCAGGACTTTTCTTACGCCGTCTAGCGCCCAAGTCCTGACGCCTATATTCCGACATCCTACAAGGAGTTATAGTTGGCAGCGGACAATAGTGGCACTCTGTACCACATCCCACACTTTTGCCTCTTTATAGATGAGAGCTATTACCTTCAAGATTGTTTGCCACACCCAAATAAAGCCCATTGACCATCCAAAGAGGTTTTCACGTTGACGCCATCCATGATCACCCTGCTTGTAGTAGCCGGGATCGTCCTATTGATCGCCATCGGTTACATGAACCATGTGGTGGAAAACAACAAACTGGAAAAGGCGCGCCTGAAGGTTGAACTGACTGACCGCGTTCGTCGCTGTAGCGAAGTCAGCGAAACATTCCCGGGCCAATTGATGTCGCCCGGCCTCAAGCACTTGCTGACGCGCCTGGAACTCAATGCGTGCCAGCGCCTGCTGCATCTGGATAAGAACAGCGCGCCTGTGAAGGCACGCATTGCCGAGCTGAATGCACTGGTGGGCCAAGGTGAATCGATTCCGGTCAATAACCCGCCCGGCCCTATCCTGACTGAAGCCAAAGCAAAAGACGTGCGTTTTCTGCTGGAAACGTTGCACGGGCAAATCACCCGCGCGGTGCAAGATGGCTTTCTGCCTACCAACGAAGCCAAGCGCTGGATCAAAGAGATCCGCCATTTACTGGTCGTGCTGCACATCGAATTTTTCAACAACCTTGGGCAACTGGCTTTCCAGCAAAATCAGCCTGGCCAGGCACGTCTCGCCTATGAGCGCGGCGCCCAGTACCTGCGCAAACAGCCTGAGCCTGCCCTGTACAGCAACGCCCTGAAGGAAATGGAGGAGCAACTGGCGCGTGCCAACTCGCTCGTACTCACCAAGCTTGAGCCGGCAAAAGATGAAGTCAATGAGCTGACTGAAGGTTTGAAAACTGACGAAGCGGATGCCGACTGGAAGAAAAAGGTCATCTACGACTGATGTGCTAAACCCTGAAAAAAAGGACAAGCGTATGCCTTGTCCTTTTTTTTGGATACCTGAAAGCATTGATGACTGATCAACAGGCACGGTCTTAACGCCTAACCTGCGCAGGAATATGCGCGCGCGGATACATACACGCAGGGCGAGCAAAGAAGATCGAGGGTTTTTATCTGACGCCCGAACGGGCTAGAGAATGTTGCAGGGCAACAGCATGGAAGCAGCCATGCAGGCTGCCTCCATGCACAACATCAGGCTACCGGATTGATTGGCTTTTCCGGGTACCAAACGTCAAGCAGCGGGCTCACTTCAACACTGGTCAGCTCTGGACGAGCTTTCAGCCAGGCTTCAACAGCGGCACGCTGTTCTTCGCTGACCGAACCACGCTTCTGCAGGCAAACCAGACCGTAGTCGTCGCCGCCAACATAACCAAGGCCGTTCGCTTCCATGGCTTCTTTCAAGAACGCATCGAGGAAAGCATCGACAGCTTCATCCGACAGGTCTTCTTTGAAATCCAGGTTCAGCTCAAAACCCAACTCCTGAAATTCATCAACGCACAGCTTTTTGCGCAGACGCTGGGAACGATTAGTAGCCATTGAACAATCCTCTTAAGTAATAACGGCGGCACTTTACCAGTTTCGAGCTGCACTTGCCCGGTTCAGTGTGGACGGCTCATCGTTTTGTGCATTTAATCAGTGGATGTATGTATCACGGCAATGCCCAAGCCTGACGACCTTGGGGCATAATGCCGTCACTTTCATGACCATTGAGGGAATCTTTTCATCATGCCCTCGTATTTTCCCCCTCGCCTGTAGGGTATTACTTTTTATGATCAAGTCTTTACGTCCATTGTTTCTTGCCGGGCTGATGCTGCCATTCGCCTTTGGGGCCAACGCCGCCCCCGTCAACACCACCCTGTCGCCCAAGGTTCAACAGGCCCTTAAAACCAACAAGCTGCAAAACAACGCACTGTCGTTGGTGATGCTACCGCTCAACGGTCCCGGCGTACCGACTGTTTTCAACGCCGACGTCTCTATGAACCCGGCGTCCACCATGAAGCTGGTCACCACCTATGCGGCGCTGGAAATGCTCGGCCCTACCCATCAGTGGAAAACCGAGTTTTACACCGATGGCACGCTGAGCAACGGCATCCTGCAAGGCAACCTTTATCTTAAAGGCGGTGGCGACCCCAAGCTGAACATGGAAAAGCTCTGGCTATTGATGCGCGACCTGCGCGCCAATGGTGTGCAGCAGGTGACGGGCGATCTGGTACTGGATCGCAGCTTCTTCGAACAACCACAATTGCCCGTGTTTGACGACGACGGTAATGACAAGAACAAGCCGTTCCTGGTCAAACCCGACGCGCTGATGGTCAACCTCAAGGCGCTGCGTTTTGTTGCACGCAATGATTCAGGAAAGGTCCTGATATCGGTTGAGCCGCCGATTGCCAGCATCCGCGTGGATAACCAGGTAAAAGCCGTCAACGCCAAGCAATGCACGGGGGACGTGCGCTACAACCCGGTGACGCAGCCGGACGGCTCGGTGGTCGTCACCGTCACTGGCCAGCTGGGAGAAGGCTGCAACTCGCAGACGTACCTGTCGCTGCTTGATCACGCAACGTACACCGCAGGCGCAGTTCGCGCGATATGGAAAGAGCTGGGCGGCAGCATTCTGGGACAGGACCGTCAGGGTTCGGTGCCTAAAAGCGCCAAAGTACTGGCCCGCGCTTTCTCGCCCGACTTGGCCGAAATCATTCGTGACATCAACAAGTACAGCAACAACACCATGGCTCAACAGCTGTTTCTGAGCCTGGGCGCGCAGTTCCGCACCGATGCAGATGGCGATGATGCCAAAGCAGCACAACGGGTGGTTCGTCAGTGGCTGGCCAAGAAAGGCATCACCGCACCACACCTGGTGATGGAGAATGGCTCGGGCCTGTCTCGCGCCGAGCGAGTCAGCGCACGTGAAATGGCCCAGATGCTTCAGGCCGCATGGAAGAGCCCGTATGCTGCCGAGTTCATCAGCTCCATGCCCATTGCCGGCAAGGACGGCACGATGCGCAAACGCCTGAAAACCACCGCCATGAACGGACAGGCTCACATCAAGACCGGCACCCTCAACACTGTCCGGGCCATTTCGGGTTTCAGCCGCGATAGCAATGGCAACACCTGGGCCGTGGTCGCCATTCTCAATGACCCACGCCCATGGGGTGCCTCTGCAGTTCTCGACCAAGTATTGCTGGACCTTTATCGCCAGCCGCAAGTGCCGAATAACGCAGTTTCCATCGCCCAGTAGCGGGTCTCTTACCTGCCACAAAAAACGCCCCGGCTCGCAAGAACCGGGGCGTTTTTGTGTGTACTGCATCTGTCATTGCGCTAAGAAATGACAAAGAGGCCGTCAACGCGCAGTGATTTTCCACGCGCGGTGAATTTTGCTGTTGCGCGCAAAATCCGGATCAATCGTGCTGGCCGTGATTTCTTCTACCGCGTAGCGCGCTTCCAGATGCTCATCAAGAATGAACTTGCGGAAGTTGTTCGAGAAATACAGCACGCCCCCCGGCGCCAAACGCGCCATGGCCAGATCCAGCAATTGCACGTGGTCGCGCTGGACATCGAAGATGCCCTCCATGCGCTTGGAATTAGAGAAGGTCGGTGGATCGATAAAGATCAGGTCGTACTCTTCCCGGCACGCGTCCAGCCAGACCATCACATCGCCCTGCTCCAGACGGTTCTTGTCTGAAAAACCATTGAGCGACAGGTTGCGACGTGCCCAGTCCAGATAGGTCTTGGACAAGTCCACGCTGGTAGTGCTGCGCGCGCCACCTTTGGCCGCATGGACACTGGCAGTTGCGGTGTAGCAATACAGGTTAAGGAAGCGCTTGCCGGCAGCCTCACGCTGAATACGCATGCGCATCGGGCGGTGATCAAGGAACAGGCCTGTGTCCAGATAGTCCGTCAGGTTGACCAGCAGCTTCACGCCACCTTCATTGACTTCGGTGAACTTGCCTTGAGCACTTTGGCGTTCGTACTGCTTGGTACCGCTTTGACGTTCACGGCGCTTAACGATCACGCGGCTTTTATCGACGTTCAGTGCCTGCGGAATGGCCGCCAGCGCATCGAACATACGCGCCGAGGCTTTTTCCGGATCGATGGATTTAGGTGCTGCATACTCCTGAACGTGTACCCAGTCGTGGTACAGGTCAATCGCCATCGAGTACTCAGGCATGTCTGCATCGTAAACACGGTAGCAATCGATGCCTTCACGCTTTACCCACTTACCCAGCGCTTTGAGATTCTTTTGCAGACGGTTGGCGAACATCTGCCCGCCTTCGCTCAATCGCGGCTGTTCGATCACAACAGGAACCGGCTTGATCGGATTACCGTTCTTGTTGAACTTCTCGTATTTACCCGGCGCCTCAATGTTGGACGGCAGATCGGACTCAGCCTGCTCCCGCTCCGCCTGACGCTGCTCGGGAGTGCGACGCTCACCTGTCACAAACTGATCCGGCACAACCTTGATCAGCAGCAGCTTGCAAGGCAAGGCACCGTTCCAGAACGAGTACTGCTTGTGGCTGCGAATACCCATGCGCTTGCCCAGATCCGGAGCGCCAGTAAATACTGCGGCCTCCCAGTTCAAGCACGCCTGACGCAGACGCTCGCCGAGGTTCTGGTAGAGATAGAGCAGGCTCGCTTCGTCACCCAGACGCTCGCCATAAGGGGGGTTACAGATGACCAGGCCTTTCTGGTTCTGATCCGGGCGGGGCTCGAACGTCGCGACTTCACCCTGGTAAATTTTGATCCAGTGGCTCAACCCGGCACGCTCGATGTTATTGCGGGCAGGCTGGATCAATCGCGGGTCAGCTTCGTAACCACGAATCCACAACGGCGGCTTGGACATGCCTGCTTCAGCACGCTCTGTGGCTTCCTGATGGAGTTTTTTCCAGATTGCAGGCACATGGCCGAGCCAGGCATCAAACCCCCAATGTATGCGATTGAGGTTGGGCGCCATGTCCGCCGCGATCATCGCACCCTCAACCAGGAATGTGCCCACACCGCACATAGGGTCAGCCAGCGCGGCGCCTTCGGCTGCCATGCGCGGCCAGCCCGCACGAATCAAAATGGCTGCCGCAAGGTTTTCTTTAAGGGGCGCTGCGCCTTGCTGCAAGCGATACCCGCGCTGGTGCAGGCTGCTGCCAGACAGATCCAGCGACAAAATGGCTTCGCCACGGTCCAGACGCAAATGAATACGCAAGTCTGGACTGATCTTATCGATCGAAGGACGCTCACCGGCTGGCGTACGCAATTTGTCGACAATGGCGTCCTTGACCTTCAACGCACCAAAGTGCGTGTTGTCGATGCCTGAACCATGGCCGCTGAATTCCACCGCCAGGGTGCCGTCCGGCACCATGTGATCCTGCCAGTCAACATCCAGTACGCCGTGGTAGAGGTCCTCGGCATCCTTCATCGGGAAGCGTTTGAGCACCAGCAATACGCGGTTGGCAAGGCGCGACCAGAGACACAGACGGTAGGCAGTTTCCATATCTGCAGTACCACGAATGGCCGAGGTATGCTCGCGAGCTTCCTCAAGGCCAAGGCCGGTGGCCTCTTCAAGGAGAAGGCCTTCAAGGCCTTTCGGGCAGGTAAGGAAGAGTTCGTAACGATCCGACATGGGATTCCTGAGCTTTTAGCTATCAGTGAAGAGGCAACGCATTGCCTGCTCCGTTTTCAATCAAGCGCTTTTCTTGAAGAGCGCTCGCGTGGCACGAAACTGTGCCGTTCCACCCCAACGACCACCCTCGCCCGCAGGCATAAAGAGTTTAGACGCAGAGGCAGGTCATTCATCTTGAAACAAAGGGACATATTCAGACCCTTCGTCGAATAGTACCCGAGCAAAAAAGGCGGTCATTCGCAGCAGAGAATGAAACGCATCATCTTTGCAAACACTCGCAGCATCAGGCTTTTGTCGTAGAAAGGGGCAACAGCACACCCGGTCTTATGGCCTGAACAACACTATCGTTACGTCCTTATGACAAAACGATCATTCACACACCCAAGTACATTCGTTAGAACTTAACTCAGGTAGTCACCGCGCAGGTGATTACAAACATGCTCGCCACGCCGGCAGCGAGCAACCCACGGCAGATTTATTCTGCCCCGACCTGAGTCAGGTCGACGCGATATAAAACAGTCAACAAGTGAGGGCAATACCCTATGAGAAGACTTAAGCGTGATCCGTTGGAAAGAGCTTTCTTACGCGGATACCAATATGGCGTTAATGGCAAGTCCCGTGAGCTTTGCCCTTTTTCTCTACCGTCGGTGCGCCAGGCATGGATTAATGGCTGGCGCGAAGGACGCGGCGACAACTGGGACGGTATGACAGGCACTGCGGGCATCCACAGACTCAACGAACTTCACGCCGTCGGCTAACTCTGGGCACATTCCGACATCACCTCGAATACGCAACACTTTAACCATGCCGTCCTATCCGGGCGGCGGGCTGCGGCCCAAGGGCTCCTTCAAGGAGCCCTTTTTATTGGGTGTTTATCGACGAGGAATAGCCGAAATGGCATCCACCGATTCGCGAATCAGCGCGGGTCCTTTATAAATAAAGCCGGAGTAAACTTGCACCAGACTGGCACCAGCCTCGATTTTTTCAGCCGCATGCCGGCCTTCAGTGATGCCGCCCGCTGCAATTATAGGCATCCGGCCAGCAAGTTCTTCAGCCAGGACCTTCACCGTGTGGGTGCTTTTTTCTCGTACGGGTGCACCCGACAGGCCGCCCGCTTCATCCCCATGCTCCATACCCTCAACGCCGATGCGACTCAACGTCGTGTTGGTGGCGATCACCGCATCCATGCCTGTATCCAGCAAGGCACGTGCAACGAGCACGGTTTCTTCATCGGTCATGTCAGGTGCAATCTTGATTGCAAGTGGCACGCGCTTTCCGTGACGCTGTGTAAGTTCGTTCTGGCGCAGCTGTAAGGCTTCCAGAAGCTGCTTGAGCGAATCGCCGAACTGAAGCGTGCGAAGGCCAGGTGTATTGGGCGAGCTGACGTTAACGGTCACGTAGCTTGCGTGAGCGTAGACCTTGTCCAGACAGATCAGGTAATCATCGACAGCACGCTCAACCGGTGTATCGAAATTCTTGCCGATATTGATGCCCAGAATGCCGCTGTACTTGGCGGCCTGCACACGTGTCACCAAATTATCGACGCCAAGGTTGTTGAACCCCATGCGGTTGATAATGGCCTGCGCTTCAGGCAAACGAAAAATACGCGGCTTGGGATTACCGGGCTGCGGGCGCGGCGTAACGGTGCCGATCTCCACAAATCCAAAGCCCAATTGAGCAAAACCATCAATCGCAGCACCGTTTTTATCCAGGCCTGCGGCCAACCCGACCGGGTTGGGGAACTCAAGGCCCATGACCGTAACGGGCAGCTTGGCCGGCGCCTTGCACAGCAAACTGTTCAGCCCCAAACGGCCGCCCGCCCCGATCAAGTCAAGGGACAGATCATGCGAGGTTTCAGGAGAAAGTTTGAAGAGCAACTGGCGGGCCAGGTTATACATGGGCTCGATGGTCTCGGAAGGCGGCTGAAAGAGAGCGCGATTATAGCCGTGCCGAGCGCGAAGACGCGAGGGAAGTGTGGCGCGGCGTATCAGGCCTGCCGGATTGAAACAGTACGATTAAATCGTAGGCAAAGAAAAGCCCGGCATGAGCCGGGCTTTTCTGAACAGGCTAGCTAAAAATTACTTAGCTTCTGCTTGAACGGTAGCTTCTACGCGACGGTTCAGAGCACGGCCTTCTTCAGTTGCGTTCGAAGCAACTGGGTTGGCTTCGCCGTAACCTACTGCGTTTACGCGGCCGGATTCAACACCGTCGTTAACCAGAGCTGCGCGAACGGCGTTAGCACGACGCTCGGACAGTTTTTGGTTGTAGGCGTCTGGACCAACGCTGTCAGTGTAACCAGCAACGGTAGTGGTGGTCGCTGGGTACTGCTTCATGAAATCAGCAACGTTGCGGATGTCAGGCATGTACTGCGATTTAACAACCGACTTGTCGAAGTCGAACTTAACGTCCAGCTCAACTTTAACCACTTCAGCGATTGGAGCTTCTGGTTCTGGCTCAGCGATTGGTGCTGGAGCTGGAACTGGAGCAGGAGCTACTTTACCGCCGTTGCCGCCGAAGTTTACACCCAGGCCAACAGTAGGAGCGTAGTCCCACTTGCCGTTGTCCAGTTTGTAGTCAGCTTCAACGCCTGCACGGGCGAACAGGTTGTCAGTGATGTACCACTTAACACCAGCGCCAGCAGTCAGGAAAGTCGACTTGTCACGACCGCTGTGGCCGTCAGCTTCTACGTTGGTCATGCTCTTGTGAGCAACACCACCGGAAACGTAAGGACGCAGAGCGTCGCCCACGGTGCCGAAGTGGTACTGAGCGTTCAGACCAAAGTTGTCGCCTTTGATTTTCTGGTGGCCAGTGCCGTCGTTCGAACGGGTGTGGTTAGTCTTGTCGTAGGTCAGGTTCAACGAGACGTCGTCGGTCAGGAAGTAACCGATCGATGCGCCTGGGTTGTAACCGTCTTCTACGTGCTTGACGCTGTCGTTGTACTGTTTTTTGTAGAACAGTTCACCCTCGACCGCGCCTTGGCCTTGTGCCAGGGCACCGAACGAAGTTGCGGCTACAAAGGAACCAATGGCAATGCCCAAGGTGTTTTTCAGTTTCATCCGTTAAATCCCCATCTGGTGATTGTAAAGCAGTCCCACATACCGGGGGACAACTCGGCGGCAAGTCTATCAGAACTTACCTACACGTAGAGCTATTTGCGCTGAACTAAGTTTCAGCAATGCCTGCAAATTTCTCACGCAATTTATCAAGAGCACGCTTGTAGCGCATTTTCGTCGCACTCAAACCCATATGCATTATGTCTGCGATTTCCTGAAATTCCAGTTCTGCGACAAATCGCAGCACCAAAATCTCACGGTCAATCGGGTTCACATGCACCAGCCAGCGATCGAGCCCACCCTTTTCCTCAGGTTTCGGCGTCTTTTCTTCAGACGCTTCCTCGAGGGGGTCAATACTCAATGCGTCCATCAAGCGACGCTTTCGCCGTTCCTTCCGATACTGCGTAATGCATTCGTTGTAGGTGATGCTATATAGCCACGTCTTGAATTTCGATTTGCCCTCAAAATTCTTCAAGCCATACAGCACCTTAAGCATTACCTCCTGACAGACATCGTCAGCATCACGATCGTTCCCTAAATACCTTGAACAAACGTTGAACAAAGTTCGTTGGTAACGCCGCATCAACTCTTCATAGGCGCGCGTGACGTGAAACAACTCATCATGCGAGCGCGCCACCAGCTCCTCATCGGAGAGTTCGCGGGGGTCATAGCGCATGGATAGCGATTGGGCTTTATTCAAAACGAGTCGTGCCGACAGTCAGGTCAATGTCCGCCACAGCCGAGAACACAGGCTTATTTGCGGCGGCATACATTAGCAGGGTTTGCCGCATCAGCGGCTAGTCACGTGCTGCTCCAGCAAGATCCGATTGGAGATGGAGACTAGCTCACCCTCCTCGGTCAGCAACGTGGTTTTAACCGTGCCGATCTCTTCGATCTGCCCTTCTATCTCACCTACACGCACGTCTTGCCCAACCTGATACAGCTCACGCACATAGATCCCGGCAAGGATCTGACCCGCAATTTCCCGACTTCCCAACCCCATTGCCAGCGCAACTGCCAGACCAACGGTAATCAAAACGATGACAATTACATGGTTCAGCAGGTCAGTTTTGACCTCCAGCTGACTGATGGCCACAGAAATACTGATGATGATGACCAGACCCTGAGCCACGCGGCCCAGCCCGCCAGCATAATCGAACCCTACGCTTTCGGCCGCGCCGCGCACCAGACCGTTGAGCAATTGCGCAAGCAACACACCCACCAGAAGTACCAGCAACGCGCCAAAAACCTTGGGCAGGTAAAGCGTGAAAATGTCCAGCGTAGCTGAAACCCGCTCAAGTCCAAGGGACTGAGCTGCTGAAACCAGGAAAATGAGAAGAATGAACCAATAAACAATTTTGCCGATCAGTGTGGAGATCGGGACCTGGATCCCTGCACGGCCCAGTATTTTCGTGAGGCCGGTGCCACCCATCAAACGGTCAAGGCCCAACTTGGCGAGCAACTTGGACAGCAAGGTATCAAGCAGTTTTGCAACCACGAAGCCCAGCAATACAACAACCAGCGCCCCGAACAGGTTCGGGATGAAGTTGGCAATTTTGGTCCAAAGGGCGGTCATTGCCGTAACCAGGCTCTGGGTCCAGAGATCAAGTTCCATGTTCAATCAGCCTTATCAGCAGGGCGAGCAGCAGGTTTGCGTCGCGAAACGGGCGCAATATGAGCCGAACCGCTGTTCAAAGCAATCATCAGTGCCTGCACCCAACGGCCCAGCAGACTGAAAAGATCACCCGCCCCCACCTGACGGTTAGCGGTTTTCAGTACACGGCCCAAGCAGGCATCGTCGTCACGGGTGGACGGCTCGGCCTTGAGCATTTCACGTAAGGACTGTTCAAACGGATCGTGCATAAGCACCTCTCGGTATGTCAGTGAAAGACGTGGGCAACATGAATGAGGTCACATACCGTGGCTTTAAAGCCACTGCAAACGACGATAAAACCACCACTGCCCTACACCAATGACCAACATCACAAGGCAGGTCACGGCAAAACCATAAGGGTCATTGGAGAAGGGAACGCCGCCCACGTTGATGCCCAACAAACCGGTAATAAAGGTGATGGGCAAGAAGATGCCGGTCAGCACGCCGAAGCGATACATGATGCGGCTCATGCGAACGTTCAAACGTCGGTCTTCAGCCTCAAGCACAAGCCCCACGCGCTCGCGGGTCAGTTCGAGCTCCTCGAGGTAGCGCGTCAGACTATTGTTCAATTCGTTCCAGTAATCTGCATCATCGGCCGTAAACCATGGCAACTTGGTGCGTGTCAGCTGACCGAAAATATCGCGTTGAGGGGCAAGAAAACGACGCAGTGCGGCAGCCCTTCTGCGGATCTGCAAAATAGCGCCATGCTCGGGTGTATACCGTTCGTCGGCATCAATTTTATCTTCTTCGTCATCGACGATTTCAGACAGCTCACCAATCAGATCCTGCACTTTTAATGTCAGGTGCTGAGCCAGATAAAGGATCAATTCGGCGGGGTTCTTAGGCCCTTCGCCCTGATCGAACTCGCTTAGCAGCTCATCGGTTGCACGCAAAGGCCGCATGCGCAGTGAAATCACCCGCTGCGCACTGCCGAAAATACGCAGCGACACCATGTCCTCCGGTTCAGCGCCGGGGTTCAAGTTAACGCCCCGCAGAAACAGCAACAATTCGTTGTTGGGCAGAGGCAGCAGACGCGGGCGCGTATTTTCTTCCAGCAGCAAGTCACAGCTGAACTCGCTCAGGCCGCTAGAGTTACGCAGCCAGCTCTGGGTTTGAGGATGACTGCGATCCCAATGCAACCAGAGGCTTTCATGGGCTTGCAACGCAAGCTCATTGAGCTCGGTGCGGGCAATCGGGCGAGCACCGCCCTCACCGTCCAGCACCAATGCATGCACCAGGCCCCATTGGGCGTTGTCTTCCTCGAACATCCGTGATCCTTAGCGGTTACGCCGTTATTCCGGCATTTTCAAAGCAGTAGGCGAAACAATGACGCCGTTATTGTCGGCGTAAATAAATTCACCTGGCCGAAATGTGACGCCTGCAAACGTGACCGCAACGTTAAGGTCGCCCACCCCGCGCTTATCGGTTTTCATCGGATGACTGGCCAACGCCTGGACACCCAGATCAGTTTGCGCGATGACGTCTACATCCCGTATGCAACCGTAAATGACCAGGCCTTCCCAACCGTTTTTCGCCGCTTTTTCAGCGATCATGTCACCCAGCAAGGCTCGACGCAGTGAGCCACCACCGTCGACCACCAGTACTTTGCCTTTACCGTTTAGCTCTGCTTGCTCTTTAACCAGCGAGTTGTCTTCAAAACACTTGATCGTGACGATTTCGCCACCGAATGAATCGCGCCCGCCAAAGTTGCTGAACATCGGCTCAAGCACTTGAACCAGATCAGGGTAGGCATCGCACAAATCGGGAGTGATGTAGTGGTTCATGGAAACTCCTGTGAAAAAAGGCACAGCAGGAAGAAGCGAAAGGGTTCTAAGGGTATAGACGCCACCACGGCGTGAGGCTTTAAAAGTTGCCCGCATGTCAGAACACAGCAAGGAACGGGTCACACAATATGACCAGAACCTCAAAGGGCGTCACATAGTAGCCGCAACCTCATCCTGCCGAAACCCCAGCAGTGGCGCTTCGCTTTCCTCAGCGACTTCACGTGGTTGCGACGCGCTCCGGCTTTGCAACCAATTGAGCACCTTTGGCCAAACCTCGGTTTGAGCAGTTTCACTGACCAGCATTTCGACATGACCAAAATCCGAACTGAAACCCTGCGCACGCCCCAAGGTCATGAATGTTCGCTGCTCTGATCCCAATTGGTCATACAACGCGCGGCAAGCCCATTCCGGGGTTTTCAAGTCGCCCGCGGCCGCAACAGCCATGATCGGTAAACGAACCTCAGCCAGCCCGGCCCACCAATCGCGTCCGGCACCTTTGAAGCGCCCCAAAAAACCGTTCCAGCGCAAGTTTTCCAGCGCGATGCCAATCGGCTCGTCTTCCGGTCCACGCTTGAGGCGAACGCCCGACAGTTGTGCGCAGCGCTTGAGCAACAGATGAGCGACCCACTCCACCGGCGGAATTTTTAACAGCCAATAGCGGCGATTGACCTGACAGCCAAAAAACGCTGCAGACGCGACTGCCGGTTCGCCCATGTACTGGCCGCCTAACGCAGCGGCCAATGTGACACCGCCCTGAGAATGACCTAACCAGTGGGGGACCTGCCCACTTTGCTCACGCACAAAGGCAGCAATCGCTGGCAAGTCGTAACGCGCATAATCCGCCACACGGTTGTTACGCCACTGTTGATTGCGCACTGACAGGCCGTGACCACGCATCTCGGGTAGCCACACATCAAAGCCGGCACGGGCCAGATACGCCCCAAGCCCGACACCTTTTGGGGAGTACCAGAAACGTCGATTGGAGAAACTGCCGTGTAACAGGATCACGGGCACGCCCCGCGCCAGCCCGGCATCTGCCATGCCCAGACGGGTGACCGCCAATTCAACGGACGCATCCGGACTGTTGGCGGGTTTCAAGCGATACACGTCTTCGCTCAGATCGCCCCGACGCTCGGCGCTGATCAGGGCAACGGGAAATAAATGACTGCTGCTTTGCATAATGCTCTTGCACAAAAAAGGGCGACCCCATACAGGAACTCGCCCTACCACTGCTTATATAAGGACAGGGCAATCACTGGACTGCCCCGCCCCTCATTTAACGGCTCAAGCCTTGGCTTGACCTTCGGCCAGGAAGAACCAGGTTTCCAGCACGGTGTCCGGGTTCAACGACACACTTTCAATGCCTTGCTCCATCAACCAGCGCGCCAGATCCGGGTGATCAGATGGGCCCTGACCGCAAATACCGATGTACTTGCCAGCCTTGTTACAAGCCTGGATGGCGTTGGACAGCAGCTTCTTGACTGCCGGATTACGCTCGTCGAACAAATGCGCGATGACACCCGAGTCGCGGTCAAGTCCCAGCGTCAGCTGAGTCAGGTCGTTGGAACCAATGGAGAAACCATCGAAGTATTCGAGGAACTCGTCAGCCAGGATCGCGTTGGACGGCAGCTCGCACATCATGATGACGCGCAGGCCGTTTTCGCCACGCTTAAGCCCGTTTTCGGCCAGCAAGTCGATTACCTGACTCGCTTCGCCCAAGGTACGCACGAATGGCACCATGATTTCGACGTTGGTCAGGCCCATCTCATTGCGCACACGCTTTAAGGCACGGCATTCCAGCTCGAAGCAGTCACGGAAGTTTTCGCTGATGTAACGCGAGGCGCCTCGGAAACCCAGCATCGGGTTTTCTTCTTCCGGCTCGTACAGCTTGCCACCAATCAGGTTGGCGTATTCGTTGGACTTGAAGTCCGACAAGCGCACGATCACCTTCTTCGGTGCAAATGCCGCTGCCAGTGTGCTGATGCCTTCTACCAGTTTTTCAACATAGAAGCCGACCGGGTCGTTGTAACCGGCGATGCGTTTGTCGACG
The DNA here is from genome assembly GCF_012985745.1 of Pseudomonas sp. WS 5078. Classification (NCBI taxonomy): domain Bacteria; kingdom Pseudomonadati; phylum Pseudomonadota; class Gammaproteobacteria; order Pseudomonadales; family Pseudomonadaceae; genus Pseudomonas; species Pseudomonas sp. WS 5078. The sequence continues at coordinate 63,647 of NZ_JAAQWX010000014.1, forward strand.
CTTTCCTTGATGTCCTGCGGCAGACCGTCGTAGTTCAGCAGCGCCTTGGGGTGCACGCCGATCATACGGTTGATGATGAACTCCAGGCGGGCCAGGCCCACACCGGCGTTCGGCAACTGCGCGAAATCAAAGGCGCGGTCCGGGTTGCCCACGTTCATCATGATTTTGAACGGCAGCTCCGGCATGGCATCCACGGAGTTTTTCTTGATGTCGAAGCCCAGCTCGCCTTCAAAAATGAAGCCGGTATCGCCCTCGGCACACGAAACAGTTACGCCTTGGCCGTCCTTCAACAACTGAGTGGCATTGCCGCAACCCACGACCGCCGGGATCCCCAGTTCACGGGCGATGATCGCCGCGTGGCAGGTGCGTCCGCCGCGGTTGGTGACAATAGCGCTGGCGCGCTTCATCACCGGTTCCCAGTCCGGGTCGGTCATGTCGGACACCAGCACGTCGCCCGGCTGAACCTTGTCCATTTCAGACACGTCTTTAATGATGCGGACCTTGCCAGCGCCGATGCGCTGGCCAATGGCGCGGCCTTCTACCAGGACCGTGCCGGTTTCCTTGAGCAAGTAACGCTCCATGACATTGGCCTGAGAACGGCTTTTCACAGTTTCAGGACGCGCCTGAACGATGTAAAGCTTGCCGTCATCGCCGTCTTTGGCCCACTCAATGTCCATCGGGCACTTGTAGTGCTTTTCGATGATCATCGCTTGCTTGGCCAACTCGCAGACTTCAGCGTCACTCAGGCAAAAACGTGCACGATCAGCGGGCTCGACGTCGATCACCTTGACCGATTTACCGGCCTTGGCTTCGTCGCCGTAGATCATCTTGATGGCTTTGCTGCCCAGGTTACGGCGCAAAATCGCAGGACGGCCTGCGTCAAGCGTAGGTTTGTGCACGTAGAATTCATCCGGGTTGACCGCGCCTTGTACGACGGTTTCGCCCAAACCATAAGCGCCGGTGATAAAGACCACGTCACGGAAACCCGATTCGGTATCCAGGGTAAACATTACGCCTGCGGTCCCGGTTTCAGAACGCACCATGCGCTGTACGCCAGCAGACAGGGCGACCAGCTTATGGTCAAAACCCTGGTGCACGCGGTAAGAAATCGCACGGTCGTTGAACAGGGAAGCAAACACTTCCTTGGTCGCACGAATCACGTTTTCTACACCACGGATATTAAGGAAGGTTTCTTGCTGACCGGCGAACGACGCGTCAGGCAAGTCTTCAGCGGTGGCTGAGGAGCGCACGGCCACAGCCATGTCGGGATTGCCCTGGGACAAGGTGGCGAACGCAGTGCGAATTTCAGCGTTGAGCTTCTCCGGGAACTCGGCTTCCATGATCCATTGACGGATCTGGGCGCCGGTTTTGGCCAGTGCGTTCACGTCATCAACATCCAGCGCGTCGAGCGCAGCGTGGATCTGATCGTTCAAACCGCTGAGTTCAAGAAAATCGCGATAGGCCTGAGACGTGGTGGCGAAACCACCGGGTACCGAAACACCGGCGCCTGCAAGATTACTGATCATCTCGCCGAGGGATGCGTTCTTGCCCCCCACATGCTCTACATCATGGACGCCGAGCTTATCGAGGGAAACTACGTACTCTACCAAGGTGATCTCTCCACTAACTGTGTTGGAAAAGCTCAGGGCGCTGGACGCTCTACAGGGCGGCATCGCAGCGAATGTGGCCTGGACCTGGAAAATAAGTGACACTGCCTGACACTGAGGCCGACAAAATCGCGCCTATCATATCCAAGAATCGTCACCAGCTTAAGGCCCAAGGCGCAAATGAAACGATCTGCTTTCTTTATCTCCGATGGCACCGGCATCACCGCCGAAACCCTCGGCCAGAGTTTGTTGGCCCAATTCGAAAATGTGACCTTCAGCAAGTTCACGCGGCCTTATATAGACAGCGCCGATAAAGCGCGGGCAATGGTACAACAAATCAATAACGCCGCCGAAAAAGACGGAGTTCGTCCGATAATCTTCGACACCATCGTCAATCAGGACATTCGCGAAATCCTCGCGACCTCCAATGGTTTCATGATCGACATCTTCTCCAGCTTCCTCGCCCCACTGGAACAAGAGTTGGCCGAACACTCTTCTTACTCGGTCGGCAAATCGCACTCCATCGGCCACAACTCCAACTACATGGAGCGTATCGAAGCGGTGAACTTTGCCCTCGACAACGATGACGGCGCCCGTACACACAAATACGACAAGGCTGACTTGATTCTGGTGGGTGTCTCGCGTTGCGGCAAAACCCCAACCTGCCTGTACATGGCCATGCAATTCGGCATCCGCGCAGCCAACTACCCGCTGACCGAAGACGACATGGAAAGCCTGAAGCTGCCCGCCGCCTTGCGCGAGCACAAACACAAACTGTTCGGCCTGACCATCGACCCGGACCGGCTGACCGCCATCCGCAACGAACGCAAGCCCAACAGCCGCTACTCCAGCTTTGCCCAATGCGAATTCGAAGTGCGCGAAGTCGAAAACCTGTTCAAGCGCGAAAACATCCCGCACATCAACTCCACCCATTTTTCCGTAGAGGAAATCTCGGCCAAAATTCTGGTCGAGAAAGGCGTGGAACGCCGCTTCAAATAGACCTCATCTTGCCGCACTGGCGCAGGCTGCAAAAAAGGGTGTCTTATAGCCCGATCGCAGCCTGCGCAAGCGTGCGGGTCAAATGACCCACTTATCGACAAACTCATTGACCGGCGTCGACTCAAGCTGCGCCTGATCGTTGCACAACTCAAAAATCTGCGCACAACGCTGGCGTGCAAAACGCGTCGCCAAGTTGCTTTTGAACTTCTCTTCCAGCAGCGCAATACCTTGCGCCCGGCGCCGACGATGGCCGATCGGGTACTCCACCACCACTTGCTGAGTGCTGGAACCATCGGTGAAAAAAACCTGCACCGCGTTGGCAATCGACCGCTTGTCTGCCTCCAGGTATTCCCGGGTAAAACGCGGCTCTTCGACGACCTGCATCTTCTCCCGTAACTCATCAATGATCGGATGCGCCGCATGGAAATCGTCTTCGTACTGTTCAGCCACCAGATTGCCAAACGCCAGCGGCACGGCCGTCATGTATTGAATGCAATGATCGCGATCTGCCGCGTTGGCGAGCTTGCCCTGCTTGGAAATGATCCGGATCGCTGATTCATGGGTGGTAATAACGATTTTCTCGATCTCATGCAGCCGATCCTTGACCTGCGGATGCAAGGTAACGGCCGCTTCACAGGCAGTTTGCGCATGAAACTCCGCCGGAAAACTGATCTTGAACAACACGTTTTCCATTACATACGTGCCATAGGGTTGCGACAACTTGAACGCACGCTGGCTTTCGGGCTTAAGTGCCAGGTCCTTGTTGGTATGGCTAAAGAGCACATCATAAAAACCCCATTGCGGCGCCGTCAGAGCACCCGGGATGCCCATCTCTCCTTTCAGCGCAATGTCGGCCAGGCGCACACCGCGGCTGGTGGCATCCCCCGCCGCCCACGATTTGCGCGAACCTGCGTTGGGGGCATGGCGATACGTGCGCAATGCCTGACCGTCCACAAATGCGTGGGACAGCGCCGACAACAGCTGTTCGCGGGTGGCCCCCATCAGCTTGGCACACACGGCTGTCGAGGCGACTTTCACCAACAACACATGATCGAGGCCGACTCGATTGAACGAATTTTCCAGCGCGATCACGCCCTGAATCTCATGCGCCATGATCATTGCGTCGAGCACGGCGCGCACCGTGAGGGGCGTTTGACCTTTGGCCACGCGCTGTTGTGACAGGTGATCGGCCACCGCCAGAATCCCGCCCAGATTGTCCGAAGGGTGCCCCCACTCTGCGGCCAGCCAGGTGTCGTTGTAATCCAGCCAACGCACACTGCAACCGATGTCCCACGCCGCTTTTACGGGATCGAGACGGTACGGCGTACCGGGCACCCGCGCCCCGAACGGCACCACGGTGCCTTCAACCAGCGGCCCGAGGTGCTTGGTGCACTCCGGAAAGCGCAGCGCCAACAAACCGCACCCCAATGTATCCATCAGGCAAAGGCGGGCAGTGTTCAGGGCTTCTTGCGACGTGATGCGGTAATTGAGGACGTAATCGGCAATGTCCTGCAAAACCCGGTCATAGTCCGGACGGTTGTTGAGGTCGACGTTGGCGCTCATGGGTGCCTCCAAAAAGTCAGTGAGTGGTGTGTTCCATCCTCAGGTTAATCATGGTGTTGCGGGTCTCAAGTGCCCGCTCGACAGTCCCTAGACACCTTGGCCCCTCCCCCGCCCCTCATCTGACGGGAGAGGGTCGGGGTGGGGGCAAAGGGTCATGCGGTCAAAACGAATCGCCCGGCACCCGCACCCAGCCTTCCATCAGCACACGCGCACTGCGGCTCATGATGGCTTTGGTGACGGTCCATTCACCGTTGACCTGCTGCGCCTGTGCGCCGACGCGCAACGTCCCTGACGGGTGGCCAAAACGCACGGCATCACGCGTTTCGCCGCCTGCCGCCAGGTTCACCAACGTGCCGGGAATGGCGGCCGCCGTGCCAATCGCCACAGCGGCCGTGCCCATCATGGCGTGGTGCAACTTGCCCATCGACAGCGCCCGCACCAGCAAATCCACATCCTGCACCTTGACGGCCTTGCCGCTGGACGACACGTAATCCGCAGGCGCGGCTACAAACGCGACTTTAGGGGTGTGCTGGCGTTTGGCGGCCTCTTCAAGAGTACCGATCAGCCCCATGCGCAATGCGCCGTGAGCGCGAATGGTCTCGAACATGGCCAAGGCCTTGGCGTCACTGTTGATGTCGTTTTGCAGTTCGGTGCCGCTGTAACCAATGTCGCGGGCATTAACAAAAATGGTGGGAATACCCGCATTGATCATGGTCACATTCAGGGTGCCGACACCTGGAACGTCCAGTTCATCAACCACATGACCGGTAGGGAACATTGAGCCGCCGGCTCCGTCTTCATCCGCCGCCGGGTCAAGAAACTCCAGCTGCACTTCGGCCGCAGGAAACGTCACCCCATCCAGCTCAAAGTCGCCCGTTTCCTGCACCTCACCGTCCGTGATAGGGACATGGGCAATGATGGTTTTCCCGATATTGGCTTGCCAGATTCGCACCACTGCGGTGCCGTTCTGCGGAATCCGCGCCACGTCCACCAAGCCGCTGCTGATGGCAAATGAGCCAACGGCTGCTGAGAGGTTGCCGCAGTTGCCACTCCAGTCCACGAATGGCTTGTCGATGGCGACCTGACCAAACAAATAATCGACGTCGTGATCCGCACGCAAACTTCTGCTCACAATCACGGTTTTACTGGTGCTGGATGTAGCTGCGCCCATGCCGTCGATTTGCTTTTCGTACGGGTCCGGGCTCCCGATCACCCGCAGCAGCAAGGCATCACGGGCCGCGCCGGGCACCTGTGCGACCGCCGGGAGGTCGAGGAGACTGAAAAAAACACCCTTGCTGGTTCCGCCCCGCATATACGTCGCAGGGATTTTGATTTGCGCTGCATAAGCCATGACACAGTCCTGTTAAGGCCGGGGCGAGGCGCCCCGGCGCTGTGATTACGCGGAGGCCGATTCCAGGAAGTCCTGCGCGAAACGCTGCAACACGCCGCCAGCTTCGTAGATCGAGACTTCTTCGGCGGTATCCAGACGGCACGTCACCGGCACGTCGACGCGTTCGCCGTTTTTGCGGGTGATGACCAGCGTCAGCGTGGCACGCGGGGTACGTTCGCCAATCACGTCGTAAATTTCGCTGCCATCCAGTTGCAGGGTTTTGCGGTTGGTACCCGGCAGGAACTCCAGCGGCAGGACACCCATGCCCACCAGGTTCGTGCGATGGATACGCTCGAAGCCTTCAGCGACGATGGCTTCCACACCCGCCAAACGCACGCCCTTGGCCGCCCAGTCGCGGGAAGATCCCTGCCCGTAATCGGCGCCGGCGACAATGATCAGCGGCTGCTTGCGCTCCATATAGGTCTCGATGGCTTCCCACATGCGCATCACGTTGCCTTCAGGCTCCAGTCGAGTCAGCGAGCCCTGTTTGACTTTGCCGTCCTCGATGACCATTTCATTGAACAGTTTCGGGTTGGCAAACGTCGCGCGCTGGGCAGTCAAGTGGTCGCCACGGTGAGTCGCGTAGGAGTTGAAGTCAACTTCCGGCAGGCCCATTTTCGCCAGATATTCACCCGCAGCGCTGTCGAGCATGATCGCGTTGGACGGCGACAGGTGGTCAGTGGTGATGTTGTCGGGCAACACCGCCAACGGGCGCATGCCTTTGAGTGGGCGGGCACCGGCCAGTGCGCCTTCCCAGTACGGCGGGCGGCGAATGTAGGTGCTTTGCGGGCGCCAGTCATACAGTGGCTCAACCTTCGGCCCGGTGTCTTCATGGATTGCAAACATCGGGATGTAGACCTGACGGAACTGTTCCGGTTTGACCGCCGCCTTGACCACTGCGTCGATTTCTTCGTCGCTTGGCCAGATGTCTTTGAGGCGAATTTCGTTGCCGTTGGCGTCCAGACCCAATACATCTTTCTCGATGTCAAAACGGATGGTTCCCGCTATCGCGTAGGCAACCACCAAGGGCGGCGAGGCGAGAAACGCTTGCTTGGCGTAGGGGTGAATACGCCCGTCGAAGTTACGGTTACCCGACAGTACAGCCGTGGCGTACAGGTCGCGGTCGATGATTTCCTGCTGAATGTGCGGGTCCAGCGCACCCGACATGCCATTGCACGTGGTGCAGGCAAACGCCACGACACCAAAGCCCAACTGCTCCAGTTCATCGGTCAGTCCAGCTTCGTCGAGGTACAACGCAACGGTCTTCGAGCCCGGCGCCAGCGAAGATTTGACCCACGGTTTGCGGGTCAGCCCCAGCCGGTTAGCGTTGCGAGCAATCAGGCCCGCTGCGATCACGTTGCGCGGGTTGCTGGTATTGGTGCAACTGGTGATGGCTGCAATGATGACCGCACCCTCCGGCATTTGCCCCGGCACATCCTCCCATTGACCGGCGATACCTTTGGCAGCCAGATCAGTGGTGGCGACCCGGGCATGCGGGTTACTCGGGCCTGCCATGTTGCGCACAACGCTGGACAGATCAAAACTCAAGCGGCGCTCATATTGCGCGTCTTTAAGGCTGTCGGCCCACAGGCCGCTGACCTTGGCGTAGTGCTCGACCAACTGCACTTGCTGGTCTTCGCGTCCGGTCAGTTTGAGGTAGTCGATGGTCTGCCGGTCAATATAGAACATCGCCGCCGTGGCGCCATATTCCGGGGCCATGTTGGAAATCGTCGCGCGGTCGCCCAGGGTCAACGCCGCAGCGCCTTCACCGAAGAACTCCAGCCAGGCGCCGACCACTTTTTGTTTGCGCAGGAACTCCGTGAGGGCCAGCACCATGTCCGTGGCCGTGATGCCTGGCTGCAACTTGCCGGTCAGCTCAACACCAACGATCTCGGGCAAGCGCATCCACGACGCACGGCCCAGCATCACGCTTTCGGCTTCCAGCCCGCCGACGCCAATGGCAATCACACCCAGCGAGTCGACATGGGGAGTATGGCTGTCGGTACCGACGCACGTATCGGGGAACGCCACGCCGTCACGCACCTGAATCACCGGCGACATTTTCTCCAGGTTGATCTGGTGCATGATGCCGTTGCCCGGCGGGATCACGTCGACGTTCTTGAAGGCTTTCTTGGTCCATTCAATGAAGTGGAAACGGTCTTCGTTACGGCGGTCTTCGATGGCGCGGTTCTTTTCGAACGCCTCGGGGTCGTAACCGCCACATTCCACTGCCAGTGAATGGTCAACGATCAGTTGGGTCGGCACCACAGGGTTCACTTGCGCCGGGTCGCCGCCTTGCTGGGCAATGGCGTCACGCAGGCCGGCAAGGTCCACCAACGCGGTCTGTCCGAGGATGTCGTGGCACACCACCCGGGCCGGGAACCACGGGAAGTCGAGGTCACGCTTGCGTTCAATCAGCTGGCTCAGCGAAGCATTGAGGGTGGCCGGATCGCAGCGACGCACCAGGTTTTCAGCCAACACGCGCGAGGTGTACGGCAGCGTGTCATAGGCGCCGGGCTTGATCGCATCGACCGCCGCGCGGGTGTCGAAATAATCCAGCCGGGTGCCCGGAAGTGTTTTACGAAATTCAGTATTCATTGGCATGGGACTCGATCACGGTTAGGTCGGGGCCGCCACACGCGGCGCCTGCCGGGCTGGCATGGGCGGCCCTGCGGTCAGCGACGTTCGATTGGCACGAACTTGCGCTGTTCGACGCCGATGTACTCGGCGCTCGGGCGAATGATGCGGTTGTTGGCGCGCTGCTCGAACACGTGCGCGGCCCAGCCGGTCAGGCGTGAGCAGACAAAAATCGGGGTGAACAGCTTGGTCGGGATGCCCATGAAGTGATACGCCGAGGCATGGTAGAAGTCGGCATTGGGAAACAGTTTCTTTTGCTCCCACATGGTTTTGTCGATGGCTTCGGATACCGGGAACAGCACCGTGTCCCCCACTTCTTCCGCCAGTTTTTTCGACCAGTCCTTGATCACTTCATTGCGCGGATCGCTGTCTTTATAGATGGCGTGACCAAAGCCCATGATTTTGTCTTTGCGTTCGAGCATACCGAGCGTGCCTTTGATGGCCTCGTCGGCGGAACTGAAGCGCTCGATCATCTCCATGGCTGCTTCGTTCGCGCCGCCATGCAGCGGGCCACGCAACGAACCGATGGCCGCCGTGATGCACGAATACAGATCGGACAGGGTTGAGGCGCAGACGCGGGCAGTAAAGGTCGACGCGTTGAATTCGTGCTCTGCGTACAGAATCAGCGACACGTTCATCACTTTGATGTGCAAGTCGCTTGGCTTTTTATCGTGCAGCAGGTGTAGGAAATGGCCGCCAATCGAGGCTTCGTCAGTCACACAATGGATGCGCACCCCGTCGTGGCTGAAGCGATACCAGTAGCACATGATCGCTGGGAAGGCCGCCAGCAAGCGGTCGGTCTTGTCGCGTTGCTGGGAAAAGTCCTGCTCGGGTTCGAGGTTGCCGAGGAACGAGCAGCCGGTGCGCATCACATCCATCGGGTGCGCGTCAGCCGGGATACGCTCCAACACTTCCTTTAGCGCTTGCGGCAAATCGCGAAGGGCTTTGAGTTTGCTTGTATAGGCCTCCAGCTCTGCCTCGGTAGGTAATTCGCCGTACAACAACAGGTACGCGACTTCTTCAAAGCGCGCCTGGGCGGCCAACTCACGCACGTCATAACCGCGGTAGGTGAGACCGGCCCCTTCCTGACCTACGGTCGACAACGCCGTTTGCCCGGCCACCTGGCCGCGTAATCCGGCACCACTCAATACTTTTGCTTCGGCCATTGCGCTTCTCCAATCTTGAATTTGTTAGGGATTCGGCAAGAACTTATTAATTTGTTACGCCCTTGGTGCGTATCGAGCCCCGCGAGGCTCGACAGCAATCCCGGGCGTCAGGTCAATCCGGTTAGAAGCCGTCTTACTTTTTGCTGGCAAACAGCGCGTCGAGCTTCTGTTCGAACACGTGGTAGTCAATGGCGTCGTACAGCTCCATGCGGGTTTGCATGGTGTCGATCACATTCTGCTGGGTGCCGTCGCGGCGAATCGCACCGTAGACGTTTTCCGCCGCCTTGTTCATGGCGCGGAAGGCCGACAACGGGTACAGCACCAGCGACACATCGGCGTCGCGCAGTTGATCCACGGTGTACAGCGGGGTGGCTCCAAACTCGGTGATGTTGGCCAGAATCGGCGCTTTAACGCGACTGGCAAACAGTTTGTACATCTCCAGTTCGGTAATGGCTTCCGGGAACACCATGTCGGCGCCCGCTTCCACGCAGGCTGCAGCACGCTCCAGCGCAGACTCCAGCCCCTCGACCGCCAGCGCGTCGGTACGCGCCATGATCACAAAGCTGTCATCGGTGCGCGCATCCACAGCGGCCTTGATGCGATCGACCATCTCTTGTTGCGAGACAATTTCTTTGTTTGGGCGATGGCCGCAACGTTTGGCGCCCACCTGATCTTCGATGTGGATAGCGGCAGCGCCAAACTTGATCATCGACTTGACAGTACGCGCCACGTTGAACGCCGAAGAACCAAAACCCGTGTCGACATCCACCAGCAATGGCAGGTCGCAAACGTCCGTGATGCGACGCACATCGGTCAGTACGTCATCCAGACCGGTAATGCCCAGATCCGGCACACCCAGCGAACCCGCCGCTACCCCGCCACCGGACAAGTAGATCGCTTTGAAACCGGCGCGCTTGGCCAGCAAAGCATGGTTGGCATTGATGGCGCCCACCACTTGCAGGGGATGTTCATTGGCGACTGCATCACGGAAACGTTGGCCTGGACTGTTTTTATTGCTCATGACTCACCTCGTGGAGTGGCTGTCTGCTGGGCGCTGTCTTGATAGTGACGCGCAATATTGCGTTTGGACGCGCCAATGTGGCGACGCATCAATAACTCGGCCAGTTCGCCGTCGCGATCGGCAATGGCATCGAGAATCCGGTGGTGCTCAGCGAATGCCTGGTGCGGGCGATTCGGGGTGGTGGAAAACTGGATGCGGTACATGCGCACCAGTTGATACAGCTCACCGCAGAGCATCTGGGTCAGGGTGCGATTGCCGCTGCCCTGAATAATTTTGTAATGAAAATCGAAGTCGCCTTCTTGCTGGTAATACCCCACACCTGCCTGAAATGCTGCATCGCGCTCATGGGTTTCGAGCACACGGCGCAGTTCCGCGATGTCTTCATCGCTCATGCGTTCTGCAGCCAGACGGCAGGCCATGCCTTCAAGGGATTCGCGAATTTCGTAGAGCTCAATCAGTTCTTCATGGCTCAAGGACACAACCCGCGCGCCCACATGCGGCACCCGCACCAACAGGCGCTGACCTTCAAGACGGTGGATCGCCTCGCGCAACGGCCCGCGGCTGATGCCGTAGGTGCGGGCCAGCTCCGGCTCGGAAATTTTGCTACCCGGCGCAATATCGCCTTGGACGATAGCGGCCTGAATACGCCTGAAGACGTTCTCGGACAAGGTTTCCGAGTCATCTTGGGCCAGCGCGGCACTTTCGAACGAATCCAGCATATTGTCGACACCTTGAAAATCAATAGCGTCAAAATTAGCTATTCAAGGCTTTATAGTCAAAGGATAAATAAGGATTGTCGACAATCTCCGAATAAGACCTTGGTTGAATCGACAGCCACAGACCACGCGTCGAACGGCTTGGGCGCTGGCGTCATAAAACCATCATGCTAGAATGCCGACCGCATCAGCCTTGCCCTTTTGAACAGGGCAGCCGCACGAGGACGCTTGCGCTGTATTGCCAGTCGCCTTGAACTGAAGACTGCAAGAGACTGCCCCCGGATTTATGAAATTTCCCTCCTTCTTTATATGTCTTTGCCTGCTGGCGTTGCCGGGCCTGAGCCTTGGCGCCGAAAAAACCGTTTACGGCCTCAATGAATACGCCGAACTGGCAGGTATCAACCTGCAAGTGGCCGCCAAACTCGACACTGGCGCCAAAACCGCCTCACTGAGCGCCCGCGACATCAAACGCTTCAAACGCGACGGCGAGAGCTGGGTACGCTTTTATCTGGCCATTGATGATGCCCATTCGCATCCCATCGAACGCCCGTTGGCACGGGTAAGCAAGATCAAGCGTCGCTCCGGGGATTACGACCCTGAGTCGGACAAGAACTACACATTGCGGCCGGTCATTGCCCTGGAAATTTGTATGGGCAAAGCTTTACGCACCATCGAAGTGAACTTGACCGACCGAAGCGCGTTCCAATACCCGCTGTTGATTGGCTCCGAAGCGCTCAAACGCTTTGATGCGCTGGTCGACCCAAGCCTTAAATACGCTGCTGGCAAACCTGCCTGCGCCGCCACCGCTCAAACCGCAGAGTAATTGAAATGCGCGCTCTTACCTTTCACCTGAAAGTCTTGATTACCATCCTTGTGGTGCTGGGCATTTCGATTACGGCCTACCAGATTTTCGTCATCGGCATCCCGGTGACCGAAGACGCAACGGATGACCTGTGGAACATCGACGCGAAAGTCGAATTCGTTGCCAGCTCCAAGGATCCGGTCAAGATCCAGATGTTCGTACCGCCGTTGAACCGCGACTACGTCAGCCTCAATGAAAGCTTCATCTCCAACAATTACGGGGTGAGCGTCAATCGGGTAGACGGCAATCGCAAAGTCACGTGGTCAGCCCGTCGCGTTAGCGGCAAGCAAACCCTTTACTACCGCCTGGTGTTGACCAAGCGTTACACCGGCGACAAAACCAAGGTCAAAGGCCCGGTATTCCGTGACAGCATCGCTGTCGAAGGGCCAGAAAAAATCGCCGCCGAAGCCTTGCTGGCACCGATCCGCCAGCACTCGGCCGACGTTGAAACCTTCATCAGCGAAACCATCAAGCGGGTTAACAACCCGAACGATGACAACGTGAAACTGCTGCTGGCGGGCGATCCGTCGACGCCACACAAAGCACAAATCATCGAGCTTTTGCTGTCGATTGCCCACGTACCACTGGAAAAAGTCCACACCATCCGCCTGGTAGCAGACCAGCCGCAAACCCCGGAGCTGTGGTTGCGCAGCTTCAACGGTAACGACTGGCTGTACTTCAACCCGGAAACCGGCGAACAGGGCCTGCCGTCCGACCGCCTGCTGTGGTGGACGGGCGACGAGCCGATTATTAGCGTCGATGGCGGCAAAAAAGCCAACGTAACGTTCAGCCTGAACAACAGCGAGATGAACGCCATCCGCCTGGCCAAACTGACCGACGAGAACACCGACGCCAACTTCCTCGAATATTCGCTGTACGGCCTGCCGTTACAAACTCAGCAAACGTTCATGATCATGGTGATGATCCCGATTGGCGTGCTGGTGATTCTGGTATTGCGCAACCTGATCGGCCTGCAAACCCTGGGCACATTTACCCCGGTACTGATTGCACTGGCGTTCCGCGAAACACAACTGGGGTTCGGCATCATCCTGTTTACAGTGATAACCGCGCTCGGGTTGATGTTGCGCTCGTACCTGGAGCACCTGAAGCTGCAGATGCTGCCTCGCCTGTCCGTGGTACTGACATTTGTGGTGATACTGATTGCCGCCATCAGCCTGTTCAGCCACAAGCTGGGCCTTGAGCGCGGACTTTCGGTCGCGTTGTTCCCGATGGTGATTCTGACCATGACTATCGAGCGGCTGTCGATCACTTGGGAGGAGCGAGGCGCCGGGCATGCGATGAAGGTCGCAATCGGCACCCTGTTCGCTGCCACCCTGGCGTATCTGGTAATGAGCATTCCGGAGCTGGTGTACTTCGTGTTCACCTTCCCGGCAGTGCTGCTGATTCTCGTAGGCTTCATGCTGGCCATGGGTCGCTACCGCGGCTACCGCCTGACCGAATTGGTCCGTTTCAAAGCCTTTTTGAAGGCTGACTCCTGATGTTTGGCTTCTGGAAGACCTGGAAGGCCCTGGAAGCCAGGGGCATCATGGGCATCAATCGGCGCAATGCGGACTACGTACTCAAGTACAACAAACGCAGCCTGTATCCGATTGTGGATGACAAGATCATCACCAAGGAACGCGCCATCAAGGCCGGCATTCACGTGCCGGAGATGTATGGCGTGATTTCCACCGAGAAAGAAATCGAAAAGCTCGACGAGATCATCGGCGGGCGCAGCGACTTCGTGATCAAGCCTGCGCAAGGCGCAGGCGGTGATGGCATCTTGGTGATCGCCGACCGTTTCGAAGACCGCTTTCGCACCGTTTCGGGCAAGATCATCAGCCATGAAGAAATTGAGCATCAGATCTCCAGCATCCTGACAGGGCTGTATTCCTTGGGCGGGCACCGCGACCGCGCCCTGATCGAATACCGCGTCACCCCCGACCAGATCTTCAAAAGCATCAGCTACGAAGGCGTACCGGACATCCGCATCATTGTGCTGATGGGCTACCCGGTAATGGCGATGCTGCGTTTGCCGACCCGTCAATCCGGTGGCAAAGCCAACCTCCACCAAGGCGCCATCGGCGTCGGTGTTGACCTCGCAACCGGCCTGACCTTGCGCGGCACCTGGCTGAACAACATCATCAGTAAACACCCCGACACCACCAACGCGGTGGACGGCGTACAACTGCCTTATTGGGATGGCTTCATGAAGCTGGCCGCCGGTTGCTATGAACTGTGCGGACTGGGCTACATCGGTGTGGACATGGTGCTGGACCAGGATAAAGGCCCGCTAATTCTGGAACTCAATGCCCGCCCGGGCCTGAACATCCAGATCGCCAACGACTGCGGCCTGACACTGCGCACCCACGCAGTCGAGGCCCACGTTGAAGCCCTGGCAGCCAAAGGCATCAAGGAAACCGTTGAAGAGCGGGTCCGTTTTGCTCAGGAAATGTTCGGGCACATCCCCCCTAACACCTGACCAGCTGGAGCGAGCGGGCCACGCAAGACACGCTCGCTCCTGAACGGTTTCATGGATTTACCCACCGACACAGGCCTACAATCCCCTCCCCGTTTCGATGGCTGATTTGCTGCGCATGTTGACCTGCTCCGTTCATCCACTGCCTTACCTCGCCAACCCGGCCGATTATTTTGCTGCCATACGCCACGCTCCCGGCGCGGTCTTGCTGGACAGTGGACGACCCGACGCCGAGCGTGGCCGTTACGACATCATGAGTGCCTGGCCCCTTCACACACTGCAACGTCAGCCAGAGGAATCAGGACGCGCATTTTTACAACGTTTGCGCGGCCAGTTGTGCCAACTGGGCGAGGCGCAGATCCCGCCCGAGTACGAACTGCCGTTCGCGGGCGGTCTCATCGGCTACTTGAGTTACGACTTCGGGCGTCAACTCGAACAGCTTCCGGCGCTGGCTCAGGACGACCTGCAGCTACCGGATGCACGCTTGGGCCTGTACCCGTGGGCACTGATAAGCGACCACCGGCACGCAACCAGCCAATTGGTTTTTCATCCCGCGCTGGAGGCCAGTGAACGCAAACGCCTGATTGAGCAGTTCAGCGTGCTTCAACGCCCGTTGGAAGTACCTTTCCGCCTGAAACAACCGATGCGGCCGGACATCAGCACTCAGCAGTACGCGCACGCCCTTGCTCAAGTGCATCAATACATTCAGTCCGGCGACTGCTATCAGGTCAATTACACCCAGCGCTTCAGCGCCGACTGCCAAGGCGACGCATGGACGGCGTATTGCGCTCTGCGCGCGGCGTGCCCGACGCCCTTTTCCGGCTTTATGCAATTACCCGCGCAAGGCGCAATTGTCAGCCTGTCGCCGGAACGCTTTGTACGGGTCAGCAACCTGCAGGTCGAAACCCGTCCGATCAAAGGCACCCGCCCACGCGGCAAGAACGCCGCGCAAGATACGGCCAACGCCGCCGAACTGCTTGCCAGCGCTAAAGATCGCGCTGAAAACCTGATGATTGTCGACCTGCTGCGCAACGACCTCGGGCGCACCTGCCGCACAGGTTCGGTCCGCGTGCCGGAGCTGTTCAATCTCGAAAGTTACCCCAACGTCCATCACTTGGTGAGCAGTGTCACGGGCGAGCTGGCTGCGGATAAAGACGCGCTGGACCTGATCGGCGACAGCTTTCCGGGCGGCTCGATCACCGGCGCACCCAAGATCCGCGCCATGCAAATCATCGACGAGCTGGAGCCCACCCGTCGCAGTATTTATTGCGGCTCGTTGCTTTACCTCGACGTACGCGGCGAGATGGACAGCTCCATCGCCATTCGCACGCTGCTGATCAAGGACGGTCGCGTGAGCTGCTGGGGAGGAGGAGGTATTGTCGCGGACTCGGACTGGGAAGCCGAATATCAAGAGTCCATCACTAAAGTGAAAGTGTTGCTCGACACGCTGCAAGCCCTGTAACACACCGTATTTGCTAACATCGCGCCACTAGAGAGCGCCCAGCGCCATTGACTGTAGGAAGCCGCCTGATGAGCCACCCGTTCGACGTCGCGGAACTCGCCGCGACATACGCCAGCAAATCCCCGCAAGACATTCTCAAACTCGCCTTTCAGCATTTTGGCGACGAACTCTGGATTTCATTCAGCGGCGCCGAAGACGTGGTGCTGGTGGACATGGCCTGGAAACTCAACAAAAACGTTAAAGTGTTCAGCCTCGACACCGGACGCCTGCACCCCGAAACCTATCGTTTCATTGAGCAGGTCCGCGAACACTACAACCTGCAGATCGAGCTGATTTCGCCAGATCAACGCCTACTGGAGCCATTCGTCAAAGAAAAAGGCTTGTTCAGCTTCTATAAAGACGGCCACGGTGAATGCTGCGGCGTGCGCAAAATCGAACCGCTGCGCCGCAAGCTGGCTGGCGTCAAAGCGTGGGCGACCGGCCAGCGGCGCGATCAAAGCCCGGGCACTCGCAGTCAGGTCGCCGCACTGGAAATCGACGGCGCCTTCTCGACCCCGGAGCGCCCGCTGTACAAATTCAACCCGTTGGCGCAAATGACCAGCGAGGAAGTCTGGGGTTACATCCGCATGTTGGAGCTGCCCTATAACAGCCTGCACGAACGAGGCTTTATCAGCATCGGTTGCGAGCCCTGCACCCGCCCAGTCCTGCCTAACCAGCACGAGCGCGAAGGCCGCTGGTGGTGGGAAGAAGCTACGCAAAAGGAATGTGGCCTGCATGCTGGTAATTTGATCGCCAAACACTGACCTTAAAACCCTCAGTCCTGTGCAACTGCCGCAGGACTGCGTGAGGTTAAGCAGGCGCGCAGCGATTCAATTACCTCTACGCCAACGCAGAAACTCTGGCAGCAAACCACAAAACACACGCGCACAAAAAAGCCTGCAAATGGCAGGCTATTTGTGGATCACAAGCGTTCAAGGGGCTTGTGTTCCGAATATGGCGCAGCGGACGGGACTCGAACCCGCGACCCCCGGCGTGACAGGCCGGTATTCTAACCGACTGAACTACCGCTGCGCGTAACATTGAAAGCGAATGGTGGGTGATGACGGGATCGAACCGCCGACCCTCTGCTTGTAAGGCAGATGCTCTCCCAGCTGAGCTAATCACCCTTTCACTCTCATTGCGGGACACATTCTCTCACACTTATTGTGTAAGCGGTTGTTTTTATTCAAGTTTTTTAAAACTTGCTTCAAACGACCTTTTCCTGCGCCCTGCTCTTTGATTCTCCAGCAAGCTGTTGAATCCAAGACTTTCAAGAAAAGCCCCGCACTTAGCGGGGCTTCCCCAGACCACAAGCGTTCAAGGGGCTTGTGATCAAAATATGGCGCAGCGGACGGGACTCGAACCCGCGACCCCCGGCGTGACAGGCCGGTATTCTAACCGACTGAACTACCGCTGCGCGTAACACTGCAAGTGAATGGTGGGTGATGACGGGATCGAACCGCCGACCCTCTGCTTGTAAGGCAGATGCTCTCCCAGCTGAGCTAATCACCCTTTCACTCTCGGTGTGGCGCGCATTCTACGGAGCGACCTGAAGTCTGGCAAGCACTTTTTAAAATAATTTTCTTATGCATGACAAAGGCTTAGCGCAGGGTTGGCCTATGCGCCCATGAGGCGAATAATGCCGTCTTTGTATAAAGGAGTGATTCACCCCATGTGGTTCAAAAACCTGCTTATCTATCGCCTGACCCAAGATCTGCCTTTTGATGCGCAGGTGCTGGAAACTGCACTGGCCACCAAACTGGCCCGCGCCTGTTCAAGTCAGGAATTAGCCACTTACGGTTTCGTCGCCCCTTTTGGCAAAGGCGAAGATGCTCCACTGGTTCACGTCAGCCAGGACTTCCTGCTGATCGCTGCCCGCAAAGAAGAGCGCATCCTGCCCGGCAGCGTTGTGCGTGACGCACTCAAGGAAAAGGTCGAAGAGATCGAAGCCGAGCAAATGCGCAAGGTCTACAAAAAGGAACGCGACCAGCTCAAGGACGAAATCATCCAGGCCTTCTTGCCGCGTGCCTTTATTCGTCGCTCAGCCACCTTCGCCGCCATCGCACCTAAACAGGGTCTGATTTTGGTTAACGCCTCCAGCCCTAAACGCGCCGAAGACTTGCTCTCCACCTTGCGTGAAGTTGTGGGTTCGCTGCCGGTGCGTCCATTGGCCGTCAAAGTAGCGCCAAGTGCGACCATGACCGAATGGGTCAAGACCCAAAAAGCTGCCGAACACTTCTTTGTCCTCGACGAATGCGAGCTGCGCGACACCCATGAAGACGGCGGCATCATTCGCTGCAAGCGTCAGGACCTGACCAGCGACGAAATTCAGTTGCACCTGAGCACTGGCAAAGTCGTGACGCAGCTGTCATTGGCCTGGCAGGACAAACTGTCGTTCGTACTGGACGACAAACTGGTGGTCAAACGCCTGAAGTTTGAAGACCTGCTGCAAGACGAAGCTGAACAGAACGGCGGCGATGACGACCTGGGCCAGCAAGACGCCAGCTTTACCTTGATGATGCTGACGTTCGGTGAGTTCTTGCCCCAGTTGTTTGAAGCGCTGGGCGGCGAAGAGATTCCGCAAGGTATCGAGTAACGTGGGTTAAGGAAGCATGTCCGGCAGATGATGCAACTTCGACTGTCGGCTGCTTCCTCTATAGAAAGCGCGACGATCAATGATCGCGCACGAAAAATCACAGTTGCCTGCCAGATTAATCATGGGCAATATACTGCGCCCAGCGAGGACGACCTCGCGACTCATCGAGTGACTTTCTGGGGACGACCCCATCAATTGATGGAGGCAACCATGTCCTGGATTATTCTGTTTTTCGCTGGCCTGTTTGAAGTCGGCTGGGCGGTCGGCCTGAAATACACTGACGGCTTCAGCCGCCCCCTCCCCACGGCATTAACAGTCGCCGCCATGGCGGTAAGCCTCGGCTTGCTGGGCCTTGCAATGAAGGAACTGCCATTGGGCACGGCTTACGCCATCTGGACAGGTGTGGGCGCAGTGGGCACGGTCATCGCCGGGATCATTCTGTTTGGCGAATCCATGGCCTTGTTCCGCTTGGCCAGCGTGGCGCTGATCATTGCCGGGCTGATTGGTCTGAAAATCAGCGCCTGACCCCTCACTCGCCAGCGACTACAGAAATGCCCACTCTGTAGTCACTGGCCAGGCCGGGACAGCCCTCAGGCCTCCGCCCCCTCTTCACTCTGGCGAGCAAAACCCACCAAAAAAGGTCTAGAGGCTCTGCCCCCTTAGCGCGGTCACCCGCTCACGCAGCACTTTTTGCGTAGCCTCACTTGCCGCTATTGGCTCGCCTGCTACCAGCGTCACCCGCGACCACAGCCTGCGCAAAAACCCTTTATTCGGATCGCGACTGAAGAAGCTGCCCCATAACCCTTGCAACGCCATCGGAATCACCGGCACCGGCGTTTGTTCCAGAATCCGTGTGACGCCTGCCTTGAATTCGTTGATCTGGCCATCCGTGGTGAGCTTGCCCTCCGGAAAAATACACACCAGCTCGCCGTCGTTCAGGTATTCGGCAATTTTCTTGAAAGCCCGCTCGTAGATCGCTTCATCTTCTGCGCGCCCGGCAATAGGAATCGTCCCTGCGGTACGGAAGATAAAGTTGAGCACCGGTAAATTGTAGATTTTGTAATACATCACAAATCGAATCGGCCGACGCACTGCTCCACCTATCAGCAACGCATCCACAAACGACACGTGATTGCACACCAGCAATGCCGCGCCCTCGTCGGGGATTGCTTGCAGGTTTTTATGCTGCACCCGGTACATGGAGTGGCTCAGCAGCCAGATCATGAAGCGCATGCTGAATTCGGGAACAATCTTGAAGATGTAAGTATTGACCGCGATGTTCAGCAGCGAGACCACAAGGAACAGTTCAGGAATCGTCAGTTTCGCCACGCTGAGCAACAGGATGGTGACGATGGCTGAGACCACCATAAAGAGCGCATTCAAGATGTTGTTGGCAGCAATCACCCGCGCACGCTCGTTTTCCGCAGTACGAGACTGGATCAATGCATACAACGGAACGATGTAAAAACCCCCAAACACGCCCAGACCAAGAATATCGAACAGCACCCACCACGCTTGACTGAAGCCCAATACGTCCAGCCAGTCATTCGGCTGAAGGGGTGACGGCATCTGCCCGGAATGCCACCACAGCAACAGGCCAAACACCGTCAGGCCGAAAGAACCAAATGGCACCAGACCGATTTCAACTTTGCGCCCCGACAGTTTTTCGCACAGCATCGACCCCAACGCGATCCCCACCGAGAACACCGTCAGGATCAACGTCACCACGGTTTCATCGCCATACAGCCATTCTTTGGCGTAGGCCGGAATTTGTGTCAGGTAAATCGCACCGACAAACCAGAACCACGAATTGCCCACGACAGAACGCGACACTGCAGGCGTCTGGTTCAGACCCATTTTCAACGTGGCCCAGGACTCGCTGAAAATGTTCCAGTTCAGGCGTAAATCAGGTGTATCGGCCGGTGCGCTGGGGATGGCCCGGCTGGCCAGATACCCGAGCGCCGCCACGCAGACGATCACCACCGACACCACCACGGCGTAATTGCTCGACGACAGCATGATCCCCGCACCGATGGTCCCGGCCAGAATCGACAGGAAAGTCCCCATTTCTACCAGACCGTTGCCCCCGACCAACTCATCCTCATGCAATGTTTGCGGCAGGATTGAGTACTTGACCGGGCCGAACAACGCAGAATGGGTACCCATCGCAAACAGGGCGACCAACATCAGTGCCAAATGATCGAATGCAAATCCTGCGGCACCGACAAGCATGATCGCGATTTCGCCAAGTTTGATCAGACGGATCAGTCGATCCTTGTCGAACTTCTCGCCAAACTGACCCGCCAGGGCAGAAAATAAAAAGAAGGGAACGATAAACAGCAGCGCACACAGATTGACCCAAATCCCCCGGTCCCCCTCGATGGCGAGCTTATAAAGGATGGCCAGAATCAACGATTGTTTGAACAGGTTGTCGTTGAGGGCGCCCAGCGACTGGGTCACAAAGAAGGGCAGGAAGCGTCGCTTCCTTAGCAAGCTGAACTGCGAGGGGTGACTCATCATCCATGTTCTCAAGTTGCGCCAGAGGCTTTCTCATTGGAGTGCTCTTGTAACACCCGAGGCACAACCTTGCCTCAGGTTATGTAGCTGATGCCACCCATCTAGGCGCATTCGTACAAAACCTGAGGCAAGCTCCTACTTGTTCAAGCCCGCGATGCAAGGCGAAACAAACAACTCGCCCCGGTAAGCGCCGATCAAGGTTTTACGCCCCACGATCAGCCACATCATCACCAGCAAAGCCACCAGCGCACAGCCCGCAATATCGAAGAAAGTCAGGTGCAGCACACTGCCCAGGCGCAAGGTGGCCAGCGAATACACACCCAGCGGGAACGTGAACCCCCACCACCCCAGATTGAACGGAATGCCTGAGCGGTAGTAGCGATGGGTAATCAGTATCGCCATCACAATCCACCACAACCCGAAGCCCCACAGCGCAACCCCTGCAATCAGGCCCATACCGTTGGCCACTTCACCGATACCGGCAAAACCATTGGCCGCAAAGATCGCGGGCGAATTCGCCCCCAGTAGCAACAAGCCAAGCGCTCCAGTACCAATCGGCCCCAATGCCAGCCAACTCGACGCCGCCATGCTTTCGTGAGGCAATTTATGCAACGCCATGCGCAGCATCAGGATGGTCAGGATGCTGAACGCCAGCGGCACCGAAAATGCCCACAGCACGTAGCTGGTGATTAGCACATGGAACTGCGCCAGCGAATCCGTCAGGTGCGGAGCCAACTGGCCACCACTGGCAGCCGCCACTTCAGCCGCCACTACCGGCAACAACCAGACAGCAGTCATCTGGTCAATACTGTGCTCCTGACGGGTGAACATCATGTAAGGAATCAGCACGCCAAACGCCAGCGACATGGCCACGTCCAGCCACCATAACACCTCGGCCACTTGCACCATGCCACTGCCCCAGCGGGCGACACCGAACAGTAGAAAACCATTGATGATGGTCGCCAATCCCATGGGAATGGTGCCAAAAAACATCGAGACGGTGGAGTGGCCAAAAATCCGCCGCGCCTCATCGAAATACAGCACCCAACGAGCGCCATAGAGCACGCTGAATAAAATGAACAAGCCAATATTGAACAGCCACAACCCTTCCGCGAGGGCGTACACGCCCGGAATGTGTACGGGCAACGAAGCCAGCGCCAGCGCCAGCACCCCGGTCCCCATGGTGGCTGCAAACCAGTTAGGGGTGAACTGACGGATCACCTCACGCGGGTGTTGCAGTGTGCTTAAGGGTCTTAAAGTGGTTTTGGTCATGTTAAGGCAAGTCATGGGTTCCTCCTGATCCTCGTGCGAGGTAATACAAGAGTAGAACTGAATCGAATATCTATATAACGGGTAATTTCTCTAACTGTTATCGACTTTACAGATAAGGACTGTTTTAACCGATTTCAAGCACTGCGACGGTTGGCCGCGTTGCGACCATCGTCGACACTGACGGCGCCCAAACATCATGCGAGACTAGCCAGCAGCAGCCGGATTGCTGCAGCCTTATACCTCCAGGAGTCACCATGTCGTTGTCCAGCGGGCTGATCGCCGCCGTTGCCCTGGCCTATATGGCCGTCATGTTCGCCATTGCCTTTTATGGTGACCGGCGCAGCACCCCGCTGCCGCCACGGGTTCGCGCATGGGTCTATAGCTTGTCGCTGGCGGTGTACTGCACCAGTTGGACATTCTTTGGCGCTGTTGGCCAGGCCGCCGAGCAGCTGTGGTCCTTTTTGCCCATTTACTTGGGCCCGGTGCTGTTGTTGGTGTTTGCACCCTGGGTGCTGCAAAAAATGGTGATGATCAGCAAACAGGAGAACATCACCTCCATTGCCGACTTCATCGCCGCGCGGTACGGCAAATCCCAGTCGCTGGCAATTGTCGTGGCGCTGATCTGTCTGGTGGGCGTATTGCCTTATATCGCCTTGCAACTTAAAGGCATCGTACTCGGCGTGAACCTGTTGATCGGTGCAGGTGCCGATGCAACCGGCACTCGCGCGCAAGACACAGCCCTGATTGTGTCTCTGGTACTGGCGCTGTTTACCATCGTCTTCGGCACCCGCAACCTTGACTCCACCGAGCACCACCGCGGCATGGTGCTGGCAATTGCTTTCGAGTCGCTGGTCAAGCTGTTCGCGTTTCTCGCTGTGGGTGCGTTCGTAACCTTCGGCCTGTATGACGGCTTTGACGACTTATTCAATCAGGCGATGCTCGCACCGCGCCTGGAGCAATACTGGAAAGAGACCGTCAATTGGCCCTCGATGGTGGTGCAAACCGGCGTGGCCATGATGGCCATCATTTGTTTACCTCGCCAATTCCACGTGACCGTGGTCGAAAACATCGAGCCACAGGATTTACGGCTGGCGAAATGGGTGTTCCCGGCCTATTTGATCCTGGCTGCACTGTTTGTCGTCCCGATCGCGCTGGCCGGGCAAATGATGTTGCCCAGCTCAGTCCTGCCAGACTCCTTCGTGATCAGCCTGCCACTGGCGCAAGCCCACCCGGCACTGGCTTTGCTGGCCTTTATCGGTGGCGCATCTGCGGCCACCGGCATGGTGATTGTGGCCAGCGTAGCCCTGTCGACCATGGTCTCCAACGACATGCTGTTGCCTTGGTTGTTACGGCACAAAAACGCCGAGCGCCCCTTTGAAGTGTTCCGCTACTGGATGCTGTCGGTGCGCCGCGTATCGATTGTGGTCATCTTGCTGCTGGCTTACGTCAGCTATCGCCTGCTGGGCTCAACAGCCAGCCTAGCCACCATTGGGCAGATTTCCTTCGCCGCAGTGACGCAATTGGCACCCGCCATGATCGGTGCGCTCTACTGGAAACAAGCCAACCGTCGCGGCGTTTTCGCCGGTTTGGCCACGGGTACCTTTATCTGGTTTTACACACTGGTGCTGCCCCTGATAGCTCACAGCCTTGGCTGGCACTTGAGCCACTTCCCGGGTTTGGCCTGGCTGCATGGCAACCCGCTGGGGTTGCCTATTACACCTCTGACACAAGGCGTCGTGCTGTCATTGGCCGGCAACTTCACCGTCTTTGCGTGGGTCTCGGTGCTGTCGCGCACCCGTGTCTCGGAACACTGGCAAGCAGGACGATTCATCGGCCAGGAAATCAGCCACCCCAATGGCCGCTCCATGCTGGCTGTACAGATCAATGACCTGTTAACGCTGGCCGCACGTTTTGTCGGCGAAGAACGCGCGCGCCAGAGCTTTATCCGTTTCGCTTACCGTCAGGGCAAAGGCTTCAACCCGAACCAGAATGCCGATGGCGAATGGATCGCCCACACAGAGCGCTTGCTGGCAGGCGTGCTCGGTGCGTCCTCGACCCGGGCAGTGGTGAAAGCTGCCATCGAAGGCCGGGAAATGCAGCTCGAAGACGTCGTACGCATTGCCGACGAAGCGTCAGAAGTGTTGCAGTTCAACCGCGCCCTCCTGCAAGGCGCGATTGAGAACATCACCCAAGGCATCAGCGTGGTCGACCAGTCCTTGCGGCTCGTGGCCTGGAACCGCCGATATCTTGAGCTGTTCGACTACCCTGATGGCTTGATCAGCGTTGGCCGGCCGATTGCCGACATCATCCGCCACAATGCCGAGCGTGGCCTGTGCGGTCCCGGCGAAGCCGAGGTGCATGTAGCCCGTCGCCTGCACTGGATGCGTCAGGGGCGCGCCCACACCTCGGAACGGCTGTTCCCCAATGGGCGCGTGATTGAGCTGATCGGCAATCCGATGCCGGGCGGCGGGTTTGTCATGAGTTTTACCGACATTACTGCCTTCCGCGAAGCAGAGCAGGCACTGACAGAGGCCAACGAAGGCCTGGAGCAACGGGTGGCCGAGCGCACCCGCGAACTGTCCGAGCTGAACAAGGCTCTGATCGAAGCCAAGGGCGTCGCAGAAGCCGCCAACCAATCGAAAACCCGTTTTCTGGCTGCTGTCAGCCATGACTTGATGCAGCCCATGAATGCCGCCCGGTTGTTCTCCTCCGCCCTTTCCCACCAGGAGGAAGGACTTAGCCCGGAGGCACAAAAGCTGGTGCAACATCTGGACAGCTCGTTACGTTCTGCCGAAGACCTGATCAGCGACTTGCTGGATATTTCCCGGCTCGAAAACGGAAAATTCACGCCTGACATCAAGCCGTTTGCCCTGAATGAGCTGTTTGACACGCTGGGCAATGAGTTCAAGGCACAGGCTCAAGAGCAAGGGCTGACCTTCCGTGTCCGCGGCAGTCGATTGCGGGTGAGCAGTGATATCAAACTGCTGCGCCGGATCTTGCAGAACTTCCTGACCAACGCATTTCGCTATGCCAAAGGACCGGTTCTTCTAGGCGTGCGCCGTCGTGGCAATGCGTTGTGCCTCGAAGTGTGGGACCGCGGCCCAGGCATTCCAGAGGACAAGTTGCAGGTCATTTTTGAGGAATTCAAACGCTTGGACAGCCATCAGACCCGCGCTGAAAAGGGCTTGGGGCTAGGGCTGGCGATTGCTGACGGTTTGTGCCGCGTGCTGGGACACACCCTGCAAGTTCGCTCATGGCCTGGTAAAGGCAGCGTATTCAGCGTCAGCGTGCCTTTGGCACAGAGTCAGGTTGCCCCACAACCGGTCGTCGCAGAGCAAAATGGTCAACCCGTGACGGGCGCGCAAGTGCTGTGTATCGATAACGAAGACAGCATTCTGATCGGTATGCAAAGCCTGTTGACCCGCTGGGGATGCCGCGTCTGGACGGCGCGCAATCGCGAAGAATGTGCGGCACTGCTCAATGAAGGGGTACGCCCGCAACTGGTATTGGTGGATTACCACCTGGATAACGGCGAAGTCGGCACCGAGCTGATGCGTTGGCTACGGGCTGAACTGGGCGAGCCGGTGCCGGGCGTGGTCATCAGTGCAGACGGACGCCCGGAGATGATTGCGCAGGTGCATGCGGCGGGTCTGGAATATCTTGCCAAACCGGTGAAGCCCGCCGTACTGCGGGCACTGGTTAGCCGCCACGTCCCGCTTTAACAGCGCCTGGCCGCCATTCACTCAGTCCGCTGCACGTCACTCTGCGGGGTGCGCCACACCGTCCACGTCGGTCATGGCGCGCTCCAGCAGATCCGGCGGCAAGCTTTTACTGGCTCGCGCACCCAACAACTTAAGCTGCTCGCTGCGGCTCACCAAGTTACCGCGCCCGTCCGTCAACTTGTTGCGCGCGGCAGCATAGGCTTTGTCCAATTGCTGCAAGCGATTGCCAACCTCATCCAGGTCTTGAATAAAGAGCACGAACTTGTCGTACAGCCACCCGGCACGCTCAGCAATTTCGCGCGCGTTTTGGCTTTGACGCTCTTGCTTCCACAAACTGTCGATCACCCGCAACGTAGCTAACAAGGTTGTGGGGCTGACAATCACAATGTTGCGGTCGAACGCTTCCTGAAACAGATTGGGCTCGGCCTGCAATGCAGCTGAAAAGGCCGCCTCAATGGGCACGAACAACAAAACGAAGTCCAGGCTGTGCAAGCCTTCCAGACGCTTATAGTCCTTGCCAGCCAGGCCCTTGACGTGATTACGCAACGACAACACATGCTGCTTGAGTGCCGCCTGCCCGATCACCTGATCATCCGCTGCAACAAACTGCTGATAGGCAGTCAAACTGACCTTGGAATCGACCACTACCTGCTTGTCGCCCGGCAACATGATCAGCACGTCCGGCTGGAAGCGTTCGCCATCCGGGCCCTTGAGGCTGACCTGGGTCTGATATTCACGCCCCTTCTCCAGCCCGGCATGTTCCAGTACCCGTTCCAGAATCAACTCACCCCAGTTGCCTTGGGTTTTCTGTCCCTTAAGCGCCCGCGTGAGGTTAGTGGCCTCCTCACTCAAGCGCAGGTTGAGTTGCTGAAGTCGCTCAAGTTCTTTGCCAAGAGAGAAACGCTCGCGGGCTTCCTGCTGATAGCTTTCCTCGACGCGCTTTTCGAACGACTGAATGCGTTCTTTAAGCGGGTCCAGCAACTGCCCCAGTCGCTCATTGCTGGTCTGCGCAAACCGCTGCTCGCGCTCATCGAATATTTTGCCGGCCAACTCTGCAAACTGCGCCCGTAGCTCATCACGAGAACCCTGCAGGTCGTTGAGTCGTTGTTGGTGGTTTTCTTGCTGCTCGCGTAGCTCTGCCGCTTGTGCGGCGCACTGGGCATCAAGCCTGCGCAATTCAGTTTCTTTCTGAGCCCGCTCCAGGCTCCAGCCATGGGCAGCATCCCGGGCGTTGTCGCGCTCGACCTGCAACAACTCGACTTCGCGGCTCAGGGCCGCCAGCTCTGCCTGCTTGGCGGCATTGGCCTGCCCCAGATCACTGATCTCGTCACGGCCAGCATCGAGTTGTGCATTGAGACCTTCCTGTGCCAACTGCGCCATATTCAAGCGCTCTTCCAGCAGGGCCAGTTCTGCGTTATGCGCGCTGACCCGACGCTGCAACTGCCAGATAAAAGCCAACAACGGCACACCTGCTACCACCAGGCCCAGCAGAATGCTGTTCAAGTCCAGGGCCATAACCCCTCCGCACAAGGTAAAAGAGCAAGGTTAACCAAGCTGCAGAGTCGAAGACAGCTCAGTCTTCGATCTTGTTGAGTTCTTGCTGGGCTGCCTCATCGCCTGCGCGCGCAGCATTACGTAACAAGGCATGACCAATGCGTTGGTCCCGCTTGCTGCCACAATCGCGGCACATCAGTTGCCCGAGACGACTTTGCGCCAGCACCACACCTTGGCGGGCAGGTTGCTTGAGCAGATGACCGGCCACATGCTTGATGCTCGGATTAGTCCCCAGCCGCGGGTTGTCCAACAGCCAGATGGCTACACTCAAAGAAAACCGCCTTGGTGCCTCGGCAGGTGATCCGGAGGGAGTAACAGAGGAAGAGTTTGTGCGAAACTTCATAGAACACTGTGGGGCAGAACAGAAGGCGCGCCACTCTACTCCTTTTTTCGTTTGGGTAAAGTCGAAAAAGGTCTACAACCCCGAGCTAGAGCAACGGAGTGCGACAATCCACAGATCCTGTGGATAAGTCAGTGGACAACCCCCTTTTGCCCCCGTCAAACCCCCACAGGGCGGGGGTCGGGGTCAAACTGACGATTTTTTCACCAATTAAAAAAAACGATGTTTTTCATTGACTTAAATTTGCGAAACAGGCTAAGCGCCTGCGTGGCTTCCTGCCTGCAGTGCGTTTATATGACGCACTGCAAATGTGCACAAGTTCACACTCAGCAGCAGGAATGGACTCAAAACGTACTGAAATCTGTAGGACTGCGACCCCACTGGGTTCGTCATTCAAAGGCGTTCGCTAACCCTTGTCCCCCTGCCCTATCGAGTGGCATTTTGACAAAAACCGACTAACGGCTCACGGCCGCACTTCAGCAGGCACAGAAAGTATTTTGGCTAGCACAGTTGCGTTTATTTTTTCAAGCCGTTAGTATCCGCAGCGTTAGTACCAAGCTGAAAGTCAATTCGGGCCGAACAAATCCCCCAGCCACCTTCCCTAAAGAGAAGCCACGCTGATACACACGGGATCGACCCCCTCGATGGTTTCCAGGTAAATCTTGCGACGATACGGCCTTTGAACAAACACAAAGGGTATCGCCAAGCGCTTTTACTCTGACAGAACCAACCTGCCAATTGATCAGGATCTTCACCCCGAGCACGGAACCTTAGCTCTTGTTGTGATTGCCTGCCCTCCTAAGTACCTACCTGCCAGCCCAAGCGCCACATACTTAAATGCGCTCCAACTGGCGGCTTTGTTCCAGTCAGGTTCTTCGTCACGCCAAAGATGGCTCGACGTCACTGGAACGTTTTAACGTTGCACGGATCATATCCGTGTCATTTGCAGGAACACCTAATAACTATGTCTACTCAAATCCATACTCAGGATGCCATTCGCACCCTAACCAACGCCTTCGCTCCTATGAACTGCCTGATTATGGCCGCTCGCAAAGGCTGCTTTAGCTTCACACTGGTCAACGAACACGGCATCGCACGTCACAGCGAACGCCTGTACCCGGATCAATATTCCAGCGCAGAACCCCTGCAAGCTGTGATTGACCGGACACGTCAGGCATTGATCGCCTGACAACGCGCCCAGCGTCTATACAACAAGCCCTGCTCCAATAGTGGGGCTTTTTGTTGTCTTGAATTTAAGAAATATGCCGCATTATTTAATTACTTGCGGGTATATAGCTACAGCCTAGATGCTGCAAATGTTTTAAAAACAGTCCGTTACAGCAAAGATATGACACTACACTTCAACTCAAGCGGTTCATTCCGCTTCCGGCGAACCCTACCGACTCATCGCTGCCAAGCGCCTGGGTGTAGCCGGCCAATTTCAGGCTTCGAGGTTGCCATGGGTATTGCTGCCAGGGAGTTGAGACTTTACGTGATCCGACCAACGCTTCTTTATTTAGGCACGAACAATCCTGATGCAGAGGCATTGTTGCTCGGCATTGCTGCAAGTCAGTCAAACCTGGGCTCCGCACTCCACGACCGACGCAGGCATGGTCTTTACAGTATTCGCGAACCTCGACACGCCGCACTGTGGGATGACTACCTCGCACATGACCCGGATCTGGCAAGCCTTGTAAGGGGACTCGCCAGCCAGCACGCTTTTTTATGCAGTCCTCACCTCGAGCTAACTGTAAATTTGCGTTACGCCACCGCAATCGCATGGATGTTGATTGAAGAGCAAAAAGCCATCATCCCGAAAACCAACGATGTAGTGGGCATGGCCAAAGTTTGGCGCCAAGTCTTTGAGCCACAAGGACGTTTACGTGACTTCGCTCATGCTTGGCGCATCTGCGTTACACATCTCAACCAGGTGGCCTGAGATTTCCAACCGCCTTAACAACTAGAAAAAGACCTAAAACCGGTAGGATTGTCCTACAAAACAACGCTATCTCCTGCGATTTGGCCTATAGCGCTTAAACAAAAATGTTGGTAGCTTTCCACCCGGTGATCAAAAGGAGTTCTAATAATGAAAAAAGTAATGCTCAAGACCACACTTAGCCTCGCCGTCACTTTGGCTTCCAGCCAGATTTTCGCCAGTGGCTTCGCCCTCAACGAACAAAGCGTCAGCGGTATGGGGACCGGTTTCGCAGGTCGTTCGTCTCAAGCGGATGATGCAAGCACCGTATTTGGTAACCCTGCCGGTATGTCCCGCCTACAAGGTCAGCAAGTGACCGGTGGCGTTGCAGTCATTGACGCAACAACCGATATCAAAGATGCGCGAGGTAATGCCCGGGGAACCAACAAAGGTGACATGGTTCCCTTCACCGGTGTTCCAATGGGTTTCTACACGAACCGCATCAATGATCAGTGGGCTGTAGGTTTCGGTGTATACGCGCCCTTTGGCCTCGCCACTGAATATGAAAAAAGCTTCCAGGGTCGCGCTTTCGGCAGTACTAGCGACGTTGCAGTTGTCACCTTCCAACCGACCGTCAGCTACGCGTTCAATGACAAGGTGTCGATCGGTTTCGGTCCAACCATCAACCGCATTGCCGGCAAACTGGAATCCGATCTTGCATTGGTACCAGGAACACCTGAAGCCCATGTAAAGATCAAAGGTGATGACACCGCTCTGGGATGGAACGCCGGTATTTTGGTGCAAGCCACTGACACTACCCGTGTCGGCCTGACCTACCACTCCAAAGTCAGCTACAAGCTCAAAGGCCACACCGACATTGAAGCGGGCGCGGGTACTCCGCCTCAATTGCTGAAAAGCAACCGCTATGATGCTTCGTTGTCGATCGACACCCCTGAATCCTGGGATCTGTCCGTCACACAAGACCTGTCTGATGCTTGGAAAGTCTATGCCGGTTCTACCTGGACACGTTGGAGCCGCCTGAAAGACATAACCGTTAAAAACGAAGGCGTTACGGTTGCCAACGCAGGTCCGGGCGGCGCTCAGGCGTTCACCACCATCAAAGAAGAGCAAAACTGGCATGACACTTGGGCTTACGCCATCGGTACGTCTTATCAGTTGAACAAACAGTGGATTGTGCGTACCGGTCTGACATGGGACCAGTCGCCTACCAACAACACCAACCGTTCGCCACGTATTCCTACCGGTGACCGGACAATCTTCAGCCTGGGTGCTGGCTACGCAATCACTGACGACCTGACTATTGACGTGGCTTACTCTTACCTCAAAGAAGAGTCCGTGAAAGTCAACGACGCGAAGGGCATCAACCGTTACAGCGCCAAATATGAAAACAGCGCAAACGGCTTCGCAGTGGGTGCAACCTACAAGTTCTAATTCGCGACGAACCTCACGGTTCATCTGCTGAATTAAAAAATCCCCGCCTCGGTGACGAGCGCGGGGATTTTTTATTGGCCGTTAATCAGGGTTTTGAAGCAATGGCCTTTTCGATCGCCTCGATCAGCTCCGGACTGTCGGGCTTTGTCAGGCTGGAAAAGTTGGCAATCACATTGCCCTGACGGTCCACCACGTATTTATAGAAGTTCCACTTCGGCGCGCTGCTTTGCTCAGCCAGCACTTTGAACAGGTGCACCGCATCTGCCCC
This sequence comes from Pseudomonas sp. WS 5078, assembly GCF_012985745.1. Taxonomy (NCBI): domain Bacteria; kingdom Pseudomonadati; phylum Pseudomonadota; class Gammaproteobacteria; order Pseudomonadales; family Pseudomonadaceae; genus Pseudomonas; species Pseudomonas sp. WS 5078. Next base: position 95,224 of record NZ_JAAQWX010000014.1, read on the forward strand.
ACGAACTTTCTGCGGATTGGTCATGGTGAATGTCACGCCGTAGTTCACGTAACACACCTTGGCAGTCTCTTCCCCATCCTTGGCCTCTTGCTTGAAGTCATCCGAGGGCACGCCAATCAGCTCAAGCCCCTGATCTTTATAGCGTTTATTCAACGCTTCAAGCCCTTTGAATTGGGGCGCGAACCCGCAGAAACTTGCGGTATTGACAATGACCAGCGGCTTTCCGGCAAAGCGTTGGCACAAGTCGATGGACTCTTTTGATCGCAACTTGGGCAACGAACCTTCGAGCAGCGGCGGGCATTGTGCCGCCCAAACAGGTCCTGCACACGCCAACAACAGTACGGGCATCGCAATCCAGCGCTTGAGCATCATTGGTGTCCTTTTAAAAAATACAGGCCCTGAACTTACGCGCCCGGCCCATGAACTAGCAAGTAGCCATGCCCAGTTGCAGCAACGCCAGTCCACCCTGATGCCAGCCCCACCATGCCAGAGCGATAAGGGCCGACCCCGCACCCAAGCCACCCAGCCAGATCCAGGTTGAACTCACACCCCACGCTCCTGCAATTGCAAACGCGCAACAGGCCGCTCGCGCACCGGTAAATTAAGGGCCGCCGCCAACAGGCTCAAAACAATCGAAACCTGCCAGATCAAGTCATAACTCCCGGTTTGATCGTAGACCACACCGCCGAGCCAGCCACCCAAAAATGCCCCCAACTGGTGGAACAGAAAAACGATGCCGCCCAGCATCGACAGGTTACGCACACCAAACAGTGTCGCTACCGTACCGTTGGTCAGGGGCACCGTCGACAGCCACAAAAACCCCATGGCCATACCGAACAAGTAAGCACTGAACTGCGTAACCGGCGCCCACAAGAACAGCACGATGACCACCGCCCGCGCCAAATAGAGGCCGGTCAACAAGCGTGGCTTGGACATCCGCCCGCCCAGCCAACCTGCCGTGTAGGTGCCAAAGATATTGAATAGACCGATCAGTGCCAGCACAGACGTACCGACAGTCGCAGGCAGATGCTGATCAACCAGATAGGCCGGCAAATGAATGCCGATAAAGACCACCTGAAAACCGCAGACGAAAAAACCAAAGGCCAAAAGCCAGAACCCCGAGTGGCTGCACGCCTCGTGCAACGCTTGTTTGAGGGTCTGTTCGCCGCCCAGTGCGGGCATGGGGCGATCCTTGAGCATGCTCACCAGCGGCACGATCAGCGCAACCAACAGGCCTAACACCAATAAGGCCGTTGACCAACCGAGCCAGCCGATCAGCCCCAGCGTGCCAGGCAGCATGGCGAACTGCCCGAAGGAACCTGCTGCGCTGGCGATCCCCATGCCCATGCTGCGCTTTTCAGGCGGCAAGGCACGCCCTACGACACCGAGGATCACGGAGAACGAAGTGCCCGACAGGCCAATCCCGATCAGCAGCCCTGCGCTCAATGACAGCGACAGCGGCGAATCGGACATCCCCATCATGACCAGACCCACCGCGTATAGCACGCCGCCGACGATCACGACCCTGGCCGCGCCAAACCGGTCCGCCAGCGCCCCGGTGAAAGGCTGCGCCAAGCCCCAAATCAAATTTTGCAAAGCGATAGCGAACGCAAAGACTTCTCGGCCCCAGCCGAACTGCGCACTCATCGGCGGCAGAAACAGGCCGAAGCCATGCCTCACGCCCAAGGACAGCGCCAAGATCAGCGCGCTGCCCAGCAAGACCCAACCGCTATTACGCCACACCGTTGTCATTTTTATTCTCCGGGAGCGGGTATAAACCCTTTGAAGACACGCGACTTACCCTTAGTCAGTGCCTGCCAATTCGTTCAACAATTCTAAAAGTTGGGCGCGTCGCGCGTCACCCAAGCGGTCCATCAAGCGTTGCTGCGCGCGCTCCCACGCGGGCAGGGCCGCAGCAAGACGCTCATTACCCGCCTCGGTCAGGCACACCAGTCGGTTACGCTGATCAGCGCCTTCAGAGAGTTTCACCAACCCCATCCCCTCAAGCACCCGCAAATTGCGGCCCAGCGTGCTGCGGTCCAGCCCCATCGCTTCGGCAAGGCTGGAAATGCTCGGTCGGTCCATACGCTTGAGGTTGCAGAGCAGTGAATACTGGGCAACGTTGATCCCCAAGCCATCCAGGGCGCCGTCGTAATGCCTGCTGACGCCACGCGCCGCACGCCGCAGGTTGGTGCATAAACACTGGGTTGGTAACATTTTGTATGTATATACCCGCAATAAAAGAGTTACAAGAATAAAACCTTAGCCGCTGTTGAAGCCTGAGCCAGCCCGAAATACGCCGCGACTGCCCCGGCGGCTCATTCCCGTTCAAAACGGTGGCTACCCGATCAGGGCCAGACCGACCAATACCCACACCTCAAGCAACTCCAGTAGCGCGCCGGCGGTATCGCCGGTGGTGCCGCCCAATCGACGCATCATCATTCGGCGCAACCACGCAAACCCGATGATGGCCAAGACCAGCGACCACACGCCACTCATCCCCCCCAGCAGCACACCAACCAACGCGCTGACGCCCAGCACCCACCAGCCTGTCGAGCGCGGCAAATGATCGGCCAGCGCCTGCCCCAGCCCACCGGCGCGCACATAAGGGGTGGTCAAAAACACACCCAGCAACGCACTGCGCCCGATCAGCGGCACAATCAGCAACGCCACGTACTGTTGCTGCTCGATCACCGCCAGCAAGGCAGAGAACTTAAGCAGCAGCACCAACACCAAGACCACCACGGCAATCGGGCCGCTGCGTGGGTCTTTCATGATGGTCAGCGTGCGCTCGCGATCACCAAACCCGCCCAACCACGCATCAGCGCTGTCCGCCAGGCCGTCCAGGTGCAACCCGCCGCTGAACAGCACCCACACCGTTAGCAGCAGGGCGGCATGTAACATGAGCGGCGCGCCTGACAAGCACACGTTCACGCCCCACAAAACAGCGCCCAACAGCAGGCCCACCAGCGGGTAATACAGGAGCGAACGGCCGGTTTCCCGAGGTGACGGCATACCGGGCAACCGCACCGGCAAACTGCTCAAAAATTGCAAGGCAATCCAGAACGGCCCCCTCATGCGCTCACCTCATGCAACTCACCCTCAGCGCTCACTTGCACGTGCAGCAAGGCGCCGTGGGGCACCGCGACGTTGAGCAACTGTTCGCGGGGCAAGCCGCGAGCTTGAGCCAATAACCGTTTGATCACACCACCGTGGCAAACCACCAGCACTTTTTGACCCGCGTACTGGTGTTGCAGCCGCAGAACCGCTGCCATCACACGCTCGGCAAACTCCAGCACCGGCTCCCCTTCAGGCGGGGTAAAGGCATACGGGTCTGACCAGAACAAGCCCAACGCCTCAGCATCGGTTTCCATTAAGGCCGCCGCGCTCTGCCCTTCCCACACGCCAAAGTGCAACTCCTGAAGATCCTTGTCGAGGGTCAACGGCAGGTCCAGGGACGCAGCCAGATCCTGCGCAAACAGGCGGCAGCGCTGTAATGGCGAGCTGACAATCCGCTCCCACGGCCCCTGTCCCTGAACCGCCTCGCGCATTTGCGACCAGCCCAGTTCGGTCAGCGCATCGTCCAGACTGCCGCGCAGGCCACCGCCCAGTTCGGTTTCCCCATGGCGCAACAGGTCCAGGCGCACAATCATGCCGGGCGATCCGCCACGGCTGCTTCGGCAAACGTCGCCATTTGCCCATGCAGGTCACAGGCCAGCCGCAGCAACGGCACCGCCAGTGCCGCCCCGCTGCCTTCGCCCAGCCGTAGGCCAAGATCAAGCAGAGGCTCTGCTGCGAGGCTCTCGAGCACGTGACGATGCCCCTGTTCGGCTCCGCGATGGCTGAAGACCATCCATTGACGGCACTCGGGATTCAAACGCACGGCAACCATCGCCGCGACCGTACAGATAAAGCCATCCACCAACGCCACAAGCCCTTCTTGGGCGCAGGCCACATACGCGCCCGCCAGCGCGGCGATTTCAAAACCACCGAGACGGAATAACGTTTGCAGCGGATCGTCCAGCCAGCCAGCATGGAACGCCAACGCCTGCTCAATTACCCGTGCTTTGTGGCTGACGCCCGCAGCGTCCAGCCCTGTACCGGGGCCCGTCAACAACGATGCCGGGCATTGAAGCAACGCGCTGGCCACCGCACTGGCGGAGGCGGTGTTGCCAATACCCATTTCGCCGCCGATAAACAGTTCCCCACCGTCCTCACGGGCCCGTATCACGCTGTCGCGCCCTGCTTGCAAGGCCTTCAGGCCTTGTGCGTCCGTCATGGCCGGCCCCGTGGCGAAGTTCGCCGTGCCCGCCCCCAATTGCAAATGACGGACACCCGCCAGATCGAGCATCGGCGTGACCGTCCCCAGGTCAACCACGTCCAGTTGCGCGCCCAATTGCCGTGCCAGCACACTGATCGCCGCACCGCCACTGACAAAATTGTGCAGCATTTGCCCGGTCACGGCTTGTGGGTACGCTGAAACACCCTCGGCCACCACCCCGTGATCTCCGGCGAAAAGGGCGATCCATAACTGATCGACACGCGGTTTGACCCGCCCTTGCAGCCCGGCCAGTTGAATCGCCAGGGTTTCGAGCTGCCCCAGTGAACCAGCAGGTTTGGTCAATTGCTGTTGACGCTCGGCAGCTGCCTTTTGTACGTCACGGTCAAGGGATTTACACGGGCGCAGCCACCACGGCGTGTTCATAAGGCAGTTCCTTTCAACGTCAGGGGCAAGCCTGCGACGGTCAACACAACCCGCTCACAGCGCTCGGCCAAAGCTTGATGCAGCCAACCGGCTTCATCGACATAACGGCGCGTCAACTCGCCCAGCGGCACGACACCCATTCCGGTTTCATTGCTGACAAAAATGATCTCTCCCGGCAGCGCTGTCAGGCACGCCAGCAAGGCATCACGCTCAGCAATCAGGCGTTGCGGGTCTTCGAGCATCAACAGGTTGGTCAACCACAACGTCAAGCAGTCCACCAGCAGGCATGTATCGGCACGGGCACTTTCGCGCAGCACGCGGGCCAATGCCAACGGCTCTTCAATCAACCCCCAATCGGCAGGACGCCGCTCGCGGTGGTGACGAACACGGTCATTCATCTCCAGGTCAAGCGGTTGGCTGGTGGCGATGTAGGTCACCGCGCACCCCGAGCCGGCTGCCAGCGTTTCTGCCAGACGGCTCTTACCCGAACGGGCACCGCCCAAAATCAGTTGCAGCATGTTCATGAACCTCTAAAAAATCAGCCTGCGGCAGCGATCACCGGGTTATTCAAGCCCGCACAGCTGGCGCAAGCGGTCGGTGTCCAAATGGTTTTCCACCAGATCAGCCAACCGCTCAATATCGCGCTCACGCAGCGCGTGGTAGTCCACAGACTGGACGTTGCGCAGGCCGGCCCAGCGCAGCAGGGCACTGCACGCTGCGGGCGACTCGAACAGGCCATGCACGTAAGTCCCGATGATTTGCCCGTCTGCGCTAAGCGCGCCATCGCATCGGCCGTCTTCGAGCTGCACGGCGGGCTGTTCAAGGGCTGGCCCGCTGGTTACCCCGGCGTGAATCTCATAACCACTGACCTCGGCGTTTTCCAGCGCAAGCCGCCCGCGGACATTACGCAGTTGTTTTTCAGCTTCCAGCTGCGTGCTAAACGCCAACAGGCCCAGCCCGTCGCTGGAACCCGGCGCGCCTTCGAGGCCCAGCGGGTCGTGTACCTGTTCGCCAAGCATTTGCAAGCCACCGCAAATCCCCAACACCCGGCCGCCATAGCGCAAATGCCGCTCAATGACCGCGTCCCAGCCATTGGCGCGCAGGTAGTCCAAGTCACTGCGCACGCTTTTGGAACCCGGCAGGATGATCAGGTCGGCGGCCGGAATCGACTGGCCCGGCCCGACAAACTGCACATCCACTTGGGGATGCAAACGCAGCGGGTCAAAATCGGTGTGGTTGCTGATGCGCGGCAGCACCGGCACCACCACCTTCAGCACATGCCCCTCTTTACTGATCTGACGCTGATCGATGCCGTCTTCGGCTTCAAGGTGCAGGTCCATCACATAAGGAAGCACTCCGATCACCGGCTTGCCCGTCCGTTGCTCCAGCCAGTCGAGCCCCGGTTGCAGCAATGCGATATCGCCGCGAAAACGGTTAATGATAAAACCCTGAACCCGTGCCTGTTCGCTTTCCGACAGCAGTTCGAGGGTGCCGACCAAATGGGCGAAAACGCCGCCGCGATTGATGTCGGCAATCAGAATCACCGGGCAATCCACCGCTTCGGCAAAGCCCATGTTGGCAATGTCGCCTGCGCGTAAATTGATCTCGGCCGGCGACCCCGCGCCTTCGACCATCACCACGGGATAGGCCGCACTCAGACGTGCATGGGAGGCCAGCACAGCCTGCATCGCGATGGTTTTGTAATCGTGATAAGCCACCGCGTTCATGCTGGTCACGGCACGCCCGTGAATGATCACTTGCGAGCCGGTGTCGCTGTTGGGTTTGAGCAATACCGGGTTCATGTCGGTGTGCGGCGCCAGCCCGGCAGCCTGCGCCTGAACGGCCTGGGCGCGACCGATCTCGCCGCCCTCAGCTGTCACCGCACTGTTGAGCGCCATGTTCTGCGGCTTGAAAGGCACCACACGCACGCCTTGACGGGTCAACCAACGGCACAACGCCGTTACCAATGTACTTTTGCCCGCATCGGACGTGGTGCCTTGCACCATCAACGTGCTCATGGGATTTCCTTGGTGTAAGCCTGCAAAGCCAGGTCCAGCTTCAGCCAATGGGCCTCCTCGGCGGGAAGGCCAAAACGCAGGCTGCTGTTATGGGCAAACAGGCGCAGGAGTATGCCGCGCCGGGCCATGAAGTCGTAGAGGTGCTCAGCGTGCGGGGTGATCAGCCACTGAAACAGTGCACAGCCGCCCTGTGCAGGCAACCCGTACTGACTGAGCATCGCCACCAGACGCTGGCTGGCCTGCTCGCTGCGCTGGCGTTGCCGGGCATGCGCCTCGGTGTCGAGCAGGCACGCTTGCCCCAGTACCCGCGTCGGTCCGCTGACAGCCCACGGGCCGACGTGCTCAGCGAGCAACTTGAGCAGCTTGAGTTCCGCCAGCACAAAGCCAAGACGCACCCCCGCGAGCCCGAAAAACTTGCCGAACGAACGCAGCACAATCAGGCCGGTACGCTGGCTCTGCGGCGCCAGGCTCAACTCAGGGGTGTTGTCCATGAACGCTTCGTCCACCACCAGCCAGCCGCCGCGCTGTACCAGGCGCGCATGCCAGTCCAGCAACCGTTCGGGTGACAGGCTCAGGCCCGTCGGATTATTGGGGTTGACCACCACCAGCACGTCCAGCGTGTCGAGATAAAAATCGACTTCCTGCTCCAGGATTTCGCGCACGATGTGCCCGTTGCGGCGCCAGGCCTCTGCATGCTCGGCATAACACGGTGACAGCACGCCGACCTTGCCACTGCGACGCAGACGGGGCAGCAACTGGATAGCACATTGCGAACCGGGCACAGGCAAGACTTCAGGGGCGCCGTAATAGCTGCACGCGGCCTGTTCAAGACCGTCATCGGTTTCGGGCAAGCGCGCCCAGGCCCGCTCGGGAATAACAGGGATTGTGAAGGGCCAGGGCGCCAGACCGCTGGACAGGTCCAGCCAGTCAGCTTCGGCAATCCCGTATTGCAGGGCTGCCTGTCGCAAACGTCCACCGTGCTCAAGCATAAAACTCACTCCCGACACACAGAATCAGCAGCCACAGCCACACGCCACGCTGCACCAATTGCCAGCCGCGCCCGATGGAATCGGCGTCGGCGGGCGGGCCTTCACCCAACTGCGGGCGCTCGTGCAATTCACCGTGGTAAATCGCCGGGCCACCCAGTGCGACCCCCAGCGCGCCAGCACCGGCCGCCATGACCGGGCCCGCGTTGGGGCTGTCCCAGTGCGGCGCCTGCGTTCGCCAACACTGCATGGCGAGCCGAGTTTTGCCCAGCAGTGCGTAGGTCAGGGCGACCAGACGCGCAGGCACGTAGTTAAGCAAATCGTCGATGCGCGCAGCAGCCCAGCCAAAACGTTCGAACCGTTCAGTGCGATAGCCCCACATGGCATCGAGGGTATTACTCAAACGATAGAGCACCACGCCGGGAGCACCCGCCACGACAAACCAGAAAATCGCTGCAAACACCGCGTCGCTGCCGTTTTCCAGCACCGACTCGGTGGCGGCCCGCGCCACTTCGGTCGAGTCCAGTTCGCTGGTCTGGCGGCTGACCAGATAACCCACACGGGTGCGGGCGTGATCCAGATCCTGACTGCGCAACGCCTCAGCCACAGGTTGCACGTGTTCGCCAAGGCTGCGCATGCCCAGCGCGCAATACAGCGCCAGAATGTCCACCAGCCAACCGATATAAGGCAGCCATGACAACGCCGTGGCCAAAATCGTCAACGGAATCACGGCCAACACCCAAGCGGTCACGCCGTGACTGCGCCAGCCACGTCCACCGGAATTAAAACGCTGTTCGATGCGGTCTGCCATACGGCCGAACGCAACCAGCGGATGCCAGCGTTTGGGCTCACCCAGCAATGCGTCCAACGCCACCCCGGCGACGCACAGCAACGCCACACTCATGGGCTCACCCCCCAATAGTTCTCGTACACCAATTCGTTGAGAGGACGCGCCTGCGCCCACCCTTCCAGCACCAGCATAGGCGCCGGATAAAACGCCTCGACCGGCCCCAGACACAACACCGCCAACGGTTTTGCGCCGGCAGGCAGGCCCAGCAGATCCGCCAGTGCTTGCGGCTCGAACAACGACACCCAGCCCATGCCCAACCCTTCAACCCGGGCCGCCAGCCACAGGTTTTGAATGGCACAGGACAACGACGCCATGTCCATCTCCGGCAACGTGCGGCGCCCGAAAATATGCTTCTCGCGATCGTCCATTAATGCGGCAACCAGCACTTCGGCGCAGTCGTTGATGCCTTCGACCTTAAGGGTCATGAATTCATCAGAACGCTCGCCCAGCGCTTGGGCGGTGCGTACACGCTCCTCTTCCACCAGCGCCTGAACCTTGGCGCGCAGTTCACGGTTGGTGATGCGGATAAACCGCCACGGCTGCATCAAACCCACGCTGGGGGCTTGGTGCGCCGCTTCGAGCAAGCGGGCCAGCAGTTCGGGGGCGACCGTTCCCCCACTGAAATGGCGCATATCGCGGCGCTCGGCGATGGCGCGATACACCGCTGCGCGCTCTTGGGAACTGAATGCGTTGTCGCTCATGGCACCTTCACAGCACAGGGCGCGAACAGCGCAGCCACGGCCTTGGGATTGGAGGGAAAGTAAAAGTGCACATAAGACGCCGTCATACGGCCTTCGCGATACACCGCTTCGGCACCGCGCCCCCCGTTAGGGCTCAGGCCGCGGGCAATGGGTTGCAGCTCGGTGCTGGTCAGCGAGTGGTGATAGGTATGACCGCGCAGCAGGCCTTCGGGCATGTCAACAGCTTGCAACGCCAGTGCCGCGAGACGCTTTTGCATGGTTGCCTCCCCCGCCAGCACGCCCACCAATTCAGCACGTTGGCCGTCGACATCCGTCAAGGCATCGAGCAGGTACAGCATGCCGCCACATTCCGCCAGTAACGGCTTGCCTGCAGCGTGGTGAGCACGAATCGCGTCGAGCATCGCGTGGTTACGCGACAGCTCAAGGTGATGCAACTCCGGGTAGCCTCCCGGCAAATACAGGCTGTGCGCCGCAGGAAGCTGCGTGTCGCGGATCGGCGAAAAGAACAGCAGCTCAGCGCCCATGTCGCGCAGTAAAGCCAGGCTCGCACCGTATGTAAAAGCGAACGCTTCATCCCGCGCCACGGCAATCCGGACGCCCGCCAACAATGGCTCGACCTTTACCGGCTCGGGCGCTGCGAACTCAACAGCGGGTGGCAGCGCTACCTCGCAGGTGCTGGCGAGGGCGTCGGCGGCCGCATCCAGGCGTGCGTCCAGGTCATTCAACTCGCTGGCCTGCACCAGCCCCAAGTGACGACTGGGCAATTCGATGCCGGTTTCCCGGGACAGCGCGCCATACCAGCGCAACCCTTCGGTCAAACTGCCTTCAAGCAATTGCGCGTGACGCACCGTACCCACCCGATTGGCCAACACCCCGGCAAAGGGCAGGTCCGGCTGATACCGCGCAAGCCCTAGCGCCAAGGCGCCGAAGGTTTGAGCCATTGCGGTGCCATCAATCACGCCCAGTACCGGCACCCCGAAGTGACGCGCCAGGTCAGCGCTGGACGGCGTGCCATCAAACAGCCCCATCACCCCTTCAATGAGGATCAGGTCTGCCTCACCCGCGGCGTCCCACAGCAGACGTCGACTTTCCTGCGCGCCCACCATCCACAAATCGACCTGATACACCGGCGCACCGCTGGCACGCTCCAGAATCATCGGGTCGAGGAAATCCGGGCCACATTTAAACACCCGCACCTTGCGCCCCTGATTGCGGTGCAGTCGGGCCAAAGCGGCGGTAACGGTGGTCTTGCCCTGACCGGAAGCCGGCGCGGCGATCAACACCGCCGGGCAATGACGCGACTCTCTCATGCTTGAACACTCACAGTTCGATGCCTTTCTGGGCTTTGATGCCGGCCTGGAAAGCGTGTTTAACCACATTCATTTCCGTCACGGTGTCGGCCAGATCAATCATTTCAGGTTTTGCACCGCGTCCGGTGACCAGTACGTGCTGCATCGGCGGACGGGCTTGCAGGTCAGTCAGCACCTGTTCCAGATCGAGATAGCCGTGTTTGAGCGCAATGTTCAACTCATCCAGCACGACCAGCCCGATGGACGGATCACGCAGCATTTCGCGGGACACTTCCCACGCAGCCTCGGCAGCGGCGATGTCGCGCTGACGGTCCTGCGTCTCCCAGGTAAAGCCCTCGCCCATCACGTGATAGCGCACTTGCTCCGGGAAGCGACGGAAGAAGAGTTCTTCGCCGGTGCTGTTGCGTCCCTTGATGAACTGCACCACGCCACACTGCATGCCGTGGCCCATGGCGCGGGCCAGCATGCCGAAGGCCGAGCTGCTCTTGCCTTTACCGTTGCCGGTCAACACCAGCAGCAGACCACACTCATTGGGTGCGCTGGCAATGCGCTCGTCCATCACGGCTTTTTTGCGCAGCATGCGCGCCTGATGACGTTCGTCGCGTTCGGGGGATTCATTCATGGCAGCTCTCCGTTGGGGCTGAAAAAAGCAAACGGGAGGCGGGGGAGATTTAACAAAAGCGACACACCGTCGCCCGCCGCGAGGTGCTGGATGGATCAGGCCGGTCTCCGGGCTCATGAGCGGGCCGCCTGTACACAAGCAGCCCTGACCGCGCGCCTTCCCGTGAACAGACACAGTGGCACTTGGCGTGGTGTTGACTCATTTACCGTTGCGGGGGCAGCGCCGGAATCGTGGCCCCGGCGCACTGCACCTGAACCCTCACCGGCTTCCCTGTTTCACCCTGCCAGCCCATGGCTGCAGAGCACCTGAAACAAGCGGCGAAGGTTAGAGGGTTGGGGGTGGAGCGTCAATTAAAGGTAGTGCACATACCCACAGCAAAATGGCATTACCCTGAACCTTTGCCTCGCCAAGCTTCTCTATCACTTACACCCCTACTCATGGAGATTCACATGCTCAAGCGCCAGCACGCTGTTGTCATCGTACTTGCAGCAGGATTAGCCGCCTGTGGTGAGAGTTCGACTTTGCAAGTGGCGGATGGCACTGGCCCGTCGCCCAAGCTGCCTGAACCTAACAAGACGCTGATCCCGACGGTCAATATCGCCCCCGCCGTGGGTTGGTCGCAGAGAGCCAAGCCGATTGCCGCCGAAGGCCTGCAGGTCAGCGCCTTTGCCGAGGACCTTGATCACCCGCGCTGGCTGTATGTGCTGCCCAACGGCGATGTGCTGGTGGCGGAAACCAATGCCCCGCCCAAACCGGACGACAGTAAAGGGATTCGCGGCTGGGTGATGGAAAAGGTCATGGGTAAAGCTGGCGCGGGCGTGCCCAGTGCGAACCGGATCACACTGTTACGCGATGCCAATCACGATGGCATCGCCGAAACCCGCAGCGTGTTTTTGCAAAACCTGAATTCGCCATTTGGCATGGCCCTGGTCGGCAACGATCTGTACGTGGCCGACTCCGACAAACTGCTGCGCTTCCCGTACCAAGCCGGTGAAGACAGCATCAGCGCTCAGCCGACCAAAGTGGTCGACCTGCCAGGCGGCCCGCTGAACCACCACTGGACCAAAAACGTGATTGCCAGCCCCGATGGCAAGAAGCTCTACGTGACCGTTGGCTCTAACAGCAACGTGGGCGAGAACGGCATGGACAAGGAAGAAGGCCGCGCGGCGATCTGGGAAGTGGACCCCGCCACCGGCAGCCACCGCATTTTCGCGTCCGGCTTGCGCAACCCCAATGGCATGGGCTGGGAACCGTCGACCGGTAAACTCTGGACGGCAGTCAATGAACGCGACGAGATTGGCAGCGACCTGGTGCCGGACTACATCACGTCCGTCAAAGACGGTGGCTTTTATGGCTGGCCCTACAGCTATTACGGTCAACACGTCGATGCCAGGGTGAATCCGCAAAACCCTGAGCAAGTAGCAAAAGCCATAGCGCCTGACTATGCACTCGGCCCGCACACCGCTTCATTAGGGTTGAGCTTTGCCGACGGCAGCAAGTTGCCGAACTTCACCGAAGGGGCTTTTGTCGGCCAGCACGGCTCATGGAATCGCAAACCCCATAGCGGTTACAAAGTCATTTTCGTACCGTTTGCCGATGGCAAACCGACCGGGATGCCGATGGATGTATTGACCGGGTTCCTCACCGCCGATGAAAAAGCGATGGGCCGTCCGGTGGGCGTAGTGATCGACAAGCAAGGAGATCTGTTGGTGGCAGATGATGTCGGCAACAAGATCTGGCGGGTGTCCGCGAAGTAAGGTACTGCTGCCCGGAATAGAAAAAGAGGCTGTGTGATCACAGCCTCTCTCTGTATAACAGGCCCGCTTAAGGGTTGCGGGCCAGGTGCTGCTCGGTTGGCAGTACACGCTTGGCATTCAGGTAGGCTTTTTGCCAGTAGGCTTTGGACAGGCTGTCGAGCTTGACGGTACCGCCGGTGGCTGGCGCGTGTACGAAGCGCCCTTCTCCCACGTAAATTCCCGCATGACTGACTTGCGTCCCGCCACTGGTAGCGAAAAACAGCAAGTCACCGGTTTGCAGCTTGTCTTTACCCACATTCGGCGCACTCATCACGATCATCTCGCGGGTCGAGCGCGGCAACGAAATCCCGGCAGCGTCGTTGTAGACGTACTTGATCAGGCCACTGCAATCAAAGCCCGAGTCAGGGGTGTTGCCGCCCCAACGATAAGGCGTGCCTACCAGACCCAGCGCACGGAACAACACATCGGCGGCGATGGGCGAGAAATCTTCAGAGGGATTGGCAAATACCACCGGCTTTTTGGCCACTGGGGCGGGCGGCGGGTTGCTGGCGCAAGCACTGAGCAGGGCTGCTAGAGTCAAAACTGAGAAGCGGGCCATGATTGACATAAACAGAACGTTCCTGATTCTGGATACGGCAACTCGGCCGCGAAACCTGAAACCGCGACAGGCAATACCTTCGCGGCTCAGGAATTTAACAATGCGACTGAATTCTAGCCCTTAGAGGCCAAACTTCAAGTGAAGCTTTAACTTTACTTGCGGGCGATTACGCTCGTTGGCGCCATGGCCAGTGCACGCTTGGCTTCAATGAAGGTTTTGCTCCAGTAGGTATCGCCCAACTTGTCGATACGCACACCACCGCTGCGGCGGCTGCTGGAGTGGATGAACTGGTCATCACCCAGGTAAATCCCCGCGTGACTGACACGACCGCGGCCGTTGGTGCTGAAGAACAGCAGGTCACCCGGCTTGAGTTTGTTGCGAGCAACCAGCGGCGCATCAACGTTGATCATCTCGCGCGTTGAACGCGGCAATTGCATGCCAGCCTCTTCGCGGAACAGATAACCGATAAAGCCGCTGCAGTCGAAGCCTGCTTCCGAGGTGCCGCCAAAACGGTAACGGGTACCGATCAGGGACATGCCACGCTCAAGAATGCTGTCAGCCAACGCTGGCAACTCGTAAGGCTTGCTGTTCTCGGAGAATTGCGCCAGTTCTTTTTCGGTCGCCAGTTCTTCCTGATAAAGAGCGGAATCCTGGGACACTGATGACTTATGAGCCTGCTGGTCGACCACTTGCTGAGACACTGGCGAGTGCGCAGCGCAACCAAATAACAGGGTAACGAGTGCGAGGGGCACGAGGGGTGCGAAGCGATTTAGCATGGGCACGACCGTGGCTTGTGGGAAAAGTAGCCGCGACTATGCCAACTATGATCCTCATTTGCAAATTCAATCGATCTAAATGTGACTCGCCAGTTTTCTCATGACATCTAAAGTTTTACACCCCTGACGATAAATTCTGCGTTTGCCGCCCTTCTGGCACGCGGGTTTTCTGACGCCTGTCATTTGTCGAAACGGCTTGAAACGGCGTGTTTACCAGCCCAGGGTTTCTTTCAGGAAAGGGATGGTCAATTTGCGCTGGGCTTGCAAAGAGGCCTGATCGAGCTGCTCCAGCAGGTCAAACAGCGCACTCATGCTGCGGGTGCCACGGGTGAGGATAAAGTGCCCGACTTCGTCGGTCAGGTGCAGGCCACGACGCGAAGCTCGCAACTGCAAAGCACGCAGCTTGTCCTCGTCGGACAGCGGTCGCATCTGGAAGATCAGGGCCAGGGTGAGGCGGGATTTGAGGTCAGCCAGTTTGATCGGCAGCTCTCGCGGTGACGCCGAAGCCGCAATCAACAGCCGTCGCCCGCTGTCGCGCAGACGGTTGAACAGGTGGAACAGTGCTTCTTCCCAGTCCGCGCGACCGGCGACTGCCTGAAGGTCATCCAGACACACCAGCTCATACTGTTCGAGGTTATCGAGGATTTCGATGCCGCGATCCATCAATTCGCCCAACGGCAGGTACACAGCAGGTTCGCCCATCTGTTCAAAACGCAGGCAGGCTGCCTGCAACAGGTGCGTACGTCCTACGCCATGCTTGCCCCACAGGTAAATCAGACTTTCTGTCCAGCCGGCGTCGGCTTCGCATAGACGCTCGACATAGCCGAGTGCAGCGGCATTGGCGCCTGGATAGTAGTTTATGAAGGTAGCGTCATCACGCAGACGCACACCTAGGGGCAGCTGAATCGGTTTCATGCTGACTGAACAGTTCAAACGAACCGTTAGTGGCCTCTGTGTAAAGTTTGCAAAGTTTATACCCGTTGTAGCCGGGCGCACAATGTAACAGACCACGAGCAAAATCAAAGGTTTGCGTTAAGGCCTTGGATTATTTGAGTTTTTTCCAATTCCAACGGGCCATGCGGTGCAACAAAAAAGGCAGGCCCGTCAAACGACCGGCCTGCCTTTTTCTCACATGACGAGACCTATAACTCCGGGTCTTCCTCGCCTTTGTACACCTGCGACTCCTTGTACATGTCCTGCACATGGCGGACCAGCACCATGATCACGGCGGCGACCGGCAAAGCCAGCAACACCCCGGTAAACCCAAACAGTTCACCCCCGGCCAAAATCGCAAAAATCACGGCCACCGGGTGCATACCGATTTTGTCACCCACCAGTAAAGGCGTGAGCACCGTACCTTCCAACGCCTGGCCGACCATGAACACCGCCACGATCCCGAGCATCGGGTACAGATCACCACCAAACTGGAACAGCCCGGCAGTTAATGCCGCGCCAATGCCGATGATGAACCCCATGTACGGCACGATGGCCGCGATACCCGCCATCAAGCCGATCAACAACCCCAGCTCCAGCCCGACCAGCATCAGGCCTGCGGAATAAATCACCCCGAGCGCAAGCATTACCAACAACTGCCCACGCACAAACGCGCCGAGTACGTCATGGCACTCTTTGGCCAGCGAAACGATTTGTTCTTCGCGGTCGCGCGGCAGCAAGCCACGGATCTTGGCCAGCATGATGTCCCAGTCGCGCAGCAGGTAGAAAGCCACCACCGGGATCAACACCAGGTTGGCCAAAAAGCCGATCAGCGCCAGGCTGGACGCCGTGGCCTGCGACAGCACCACCCCGACGATATCGGACGCCTGCCCCATATGCTCAGTGATAGCGGCCTTGATCTTGTCGAACTTCCAGAAGCCGTCGCTCAGGCCGAATTTGCTTTGCGCCCACGGCACCGCCGTGTGCTGCAACCAGTCCAGCACTTGGGGCGCCAGTTGATAGAGCTTCATCAACTGCTTGGCCAGCAAGGGCACCAGAATCAGCACCAGCCCCGTTACGATCACCGTGAACAGCGCAAACACGGTCACGACGCCCCAGGTTCTGGAGAAGCCGAACTTCTCCAGACGGTCCACCACAGGATCGAACATGTACGCCAGTACGATAGCAACCAGAAACGGCGTGAGTATCGGATGCAAGAAATACACAAACAGGGCGAACACCAGCGCCATGCCCCACCATACCCATCGCCGCGAATCCGTCATCAAGCGTCCATCCTTTATATAGAAGAGAAAAACCTACCAGCGAAAGCGTAGCTGCGCGGCAGGCGTAGCGGGCGTCTGACCCGCCTCAGTCACCGGCGCGCTTTCACTCGTCGGGATTTCCTGCAAATGCGCCAGCCCTAATTGAGAGCGCAACTGCTCGGCGCTGCCATTGACCTGATACACGCTACGGTCGCCGTCCATGCGCACGAGTTGCCCACCAAACGGTTCAAGCAAACGCCCCAGCGAGGCATAACGCTCTAGGGTCATGCCTTGCACTTCCAGCAACTGCTCAGTGGAAACGCCCGGCTTGACCACGTAACGCGGCGCCAGGCGCTCACTCACGGCCAGCATCACCGCATCGGCCAGTGCCGCCTGATCCGCCGCCTGCGCGCTGCCCTGCTCTTGTTGATCACCCAGCCACATGCGCCATTTAGCTTGCCACTGGCCGCCCTCTTCACGGGCATGTACCGCCAGCAACGCATCGGCGCCATAACGCTCGGATGCTTCACGCAACGGGGCAGGATTGGAGCCTTCAATATTGTCGACCGTGCCGACCAGTTGCTCACTCAAGTCAGCCAGCGGCAAACGCAAGGGCAAACCCCTGTGTTGCGCTGCACGGCGCAGGGGTTCGGCGGCCGACTGCCCGTCACCTACCAGGCTTGAGCCTTCAACCGAGTCGCTCAGCCACCAGCTCAACAACGCCGGGCGATTGCTGCCCCACAACGACAGGCCCGCCTGCCGCAACGCACGTTCGGTGCTCACAGGATCGAAATCCACTTGCAGGCTTTCGGGCGGCCCGGCGTCATATCCGTATTGACGAATGATTTGCTGGGGGTCTTTGCGCACCGGCTCCAGACCAGGATTTTGCAGCGCCTTGGCATCGCCAGTCAGGCGGATCACCAGTGTTTCCAATGCTTTTTGCGTGGCTTGGGTGCGTTCTTCGGGAGACTGACTGCTCACCGGCTCACGCACTTGATACAAATTGGTCAGAATTTCGGCATGGCTCGCCAGACTGAAAAAGGACAAACAGCCTGCGGCTAAAAGGTGATGAAAACGCATGAAATATTCCTGACGACAAAAAAGCAGTCTTGAAAGACCCGATAAATCCACTGCTGCAGGTTTCAGACAGGGCGCAAGCCAAATCATTCACCGCGGCGGCAGCGTTTTCACACGGTCATAAAAAATCAAAAGTGAACCCGTATACCTTATACAGGCCTGCCCGCAGCGGCCAGTACGACTAAAAAAGGTTTTTTTCGCGCTATATAACCCTGCCCGTCGGCCCGAGGATGGCCGCTGCCCTTCAAGCCTGATAAAATCGCGCGCCTTCGCAGACCGGCGACAGCCGGGCACCCGGCAAATGCTTCATTCACAGCGATGAGCACTTGCCAGCGGGCCCTCTGAGATCGGTCGACCTCCCCGAATCCCCCCTAAAGGCCTGGATTATGAGCAAGCAACCATCCCTGAGCTACAAAGACGCCGGTGTAGACATCGACGCCGGTGAAGCATTGGTCGAACGCATCAAGAGCGTGGCCAAGCGCACTGCACGCCCGGAAGTGATGGGCGGCCTCGGCGGTTTTGGCGCCCTCTGCGAAATTCCTGCCGGTTACAAGCAGCCTGTTTTGGTCTCCGGCACCGACGGCGTTGGCACCAAGCTGCGTCTGGCCCTGAACCTGAACAAACACGACAGCATCGGCATCGACCTGGTGGCCATGTGCGTGAACGACCTGATCGTGTGCGGCGCCGAGCCACTGTTCTTCCTCGATTACTACGCCACCGGCAAACTCAACGTTGAAACCGCGACCCAGGTGGTAACCGGTATCGGCGCAGGTTGCGAGCTGTCCGGCTGCTCGCTGGTAGGCGGCGAAACCGCTGAAATGCCAGGCATGTACGAAGGCGAAGACTACGACCTGGCAGGTTTCTGCGTTGGCGTGGTCGAAAAATCCGAAATCATCGACGGCTCCAAAGTGGCTGCCGGTGACGCCCTGCTCGCCCTGCCGTCTTCAGGCCCGCACTCCAACGGTTACTCGCTGATCCGCAAGATTATCGAAGTGTCCGGTGCAGACATCGAAAACATCCAGCTCGACGGCAAGCCGCTGACCGACCTGCTGATGGCCCCGACCCGCATCTACGTCAAGCCGCTGCTCAAGCTGATCAAGGAAACCGGCGTGGTCAAGGCCATGGCGCACATCACCGGCGGTGGCCTGCTCGACAACATTCCGCGCGTGCTGCCTAAAGGCGCCCAAGCCGTGGTGGACGTGGCCAGCTGGCAGCGCCCTGCGGTATTCGACTGGCTGCAGGAACAAGGCAACGTGGCCGAAACCGAAATGCACCGCGTACTGAACTGCGGCGTCGGCATGGTGATCTGCGTGGCTCAGGCTGACGTAGAAACCGCTCTGAACGTGCTGCGTGAAGCCGGTGAACAGCCTTGGGTCATCGGCCAGATCGCAACCGCCGCAGAAGGCGCTGCGCAAGTCGAGCTACAAAACCTCAAGGCACACTGATGCCTGACACGTGTGATGTAGTGGTGCTGCTTTCCGGCACAGGCAGCAACTTGCAGGCCTTGATCGACAGCGATGACATCAAGGCTAGCCCGGCCACCCTGCGCGCGGTGATTTCCAACCGCGCTGACGCACCGGGCCTGCAACGCGCCAAGAACGCGGGGATCGACACCCGCGTTCTGGATCACAAAGCATTCGAGGGCCGCGAGGCCTTCGATGCTGCACTGATCGAAATCATCGACACTTTCAATCCGCACCTGGTGGTACTGGCCGGCTTCATGCGCATACTCAGCGCTGACTTCGTGCGCCATTATCAGGGGCGCCTGCTGAATATCCATCCGTCTTTATTGCCCAAACACAAAGGCCTGCACACGCATCAACGTGCACTGGAAGCGCAGGATCGTGAGCATGGTTGCAGCGTGCACTTCGTAACCGAGGAACTCGATGGCGGCCCTCTGGTCGTACAGGCAGTGCTACCTGTCGAGCCTGAAGACACGCCAAGCAGTCTGGCGCAACGGGTTCACGCCCAGGAGCACCGGATTTACCCCCTTGCAGTGCGCTGGTTTGCCGAGGGCCGCTTGTCTCTCGACGAACAAGGTGCATTATTGGACGGTCAATTACTCCCGGCCAGCGGCCACCAGATACAAATCTAGGAGATTTTATGCGTCGTGCCCTGCTCCTTGCCCTTAGCCTGCTAGCCATCCCAGCAGTGCAAGCGGCCGATCTTCAGCCTTTCACGGCCAGCTACACCGCCGACTGGAAACAGTTGCCGATGAGCGGCTCCGCGGAACGCAGCCTGGTCAAAGATAAAGAAAAAGACAACGTCTGGACCTTGAACTTCAAGGCCTCGATGCTGGTAGCGAGCCTGAGCGAAATAAGCAAACTCAAGCTGGAAAAAGACCAGCCGGTTCCTCTGAGCTATCACTTCGAACGGGGAGGCTTGGGTAAAGTCAAAAATGTAGACCTGAACTTCAACTGGAAGGACATGACGGTTACCGGGACCGACAACAAGACGCCTGTGACGGTAAAACTGCTGACCGGCATGCTCGACAAGTCGACCTACCAACTGGCCCTGCAGCGCGACGTACTGGCCGGCAAAAAGTCGATGAGCTACCAGGTGGTTGATGGCGACGAAGTAGACACTTACGACTTCCGCGTAATCGGCCCCGAAGTAGTCACCACCAAAGCCGGTAAAATCAACGCCATCAAGGTTGAGCGCGTGCGCGATCCAGCCCAGAACAAGCGCATCACCGAAATGTGGTTCGCCAAGCAATGGGATGGCCTGCTGGTAGCCTTGCGTCAGGTCGAAAAAGACGGCAAGGAATACAACATCATGCTGCTCGACGGCACGGTGGACGGCAAGACAGTCAAAGGCGAATGAGCCGCGACTGACAGTGCCAGACAAAAAACCTCGCTCCGGCGAGGTTTTTTTTGACCCTGAAACCCCGGCAAAGATGAAACTTTTGTCATAAAACTTTCGGTTACTGACGCAAACACCCCGCTACACAAGGGCTGCATGGTGTTGTGCATTTTCTGGCACATGACAGCACCCCCATCAGCCATTTACTTAGCAAGCTAACAAACTCTATAAAGAAGATCTGCGACGACTTGCCGCATACCCCATCAGAATTTGGAGCAAACAGATGACGATTAAAGTAACTGAGCGCGACGATTCACGTATGTTCCACCAACTCGTGGCCCACGGTGTTCACCTGTGGGATGTTCACCAGGAAGACGT
Organism: Pseudomonas sp. WS 5078; assembly: GCF_012985745.1. Classification (NCBI taxonomy): domain Bacteria; kingdom Pseudomonadati; phylum Pseudomonadota; class Gammaproteobacteria; order Pseudomonadales; family Pseudomonadaceae; genus Pseudomonas; species Pseudomonas sp. WS 5078. Next base: position 115,999 of record NZ_JAAQWX010000014.1, read on the forward strand.
ATTGGTCGGTATGTTCCACCGCGAAAGCGACGCCCAGGACTACAAGGCCGAGCTGGAAAAGCTGGAAGCGCAACAGCGCCGGTCCTGAAGCATTGATACGACCCTCTTGAAAACAACAAACCCCGCCGAAGCGGGGTTTGTTTTGACAGCCATGAAGGCGTGCTTACCACATCAGATCATCTGGGATCTGGTACGCCGCATACGGATCGTCTTCTTCAGGTGTTTTCGGCTCAACCAGAATGTTGAGCTGCACGATCCGGCGCGGGTCGCGCTCCTGAATTTTCAATGCCGCTTCACGCGGGATAACTTCGTAGCCACCCTGATGCTGCACGATCGCCAGCGAGCCATTGGCCAGCTTGTTGCGCATCAGCGTGTTGACCGACAGGCGCTTGACCTTCTTGTCGTCCACGAAGTTGTAGTAGTCCTCAGTGCTGAGCTTGGGCAAGCGCGAAACTTCGATTAATTGCTTGATCTGAGCGGCACGGGCCTTTTGTTCAGCCTTCTCCTGTTGCTGACGGTTCAGCTCCTGGTCGCGCTTGATCTTCTCGGCTTTGGCTTCGGCCGCCAGGCGCTGCTGAGTGTCATCCAGCTCGATCTGGCCTTTATGGGCCAGACGCTGCTGCTTCTGCTTTTCTTTACCGGCCTGCTTGGCCTGTTTCTCGTTGACCAGTCCGGCTTTGAGCAACTGGTCGCGTAGGGAAATGCTCATCTACTTACTCACTTAGGCAAACTCAGCCGCAGCTGGGTAAATTCTTTTCCTGGCGCTTGGCTTCACCCCAGAGGGCGTCCAGGTCTTCAAGGGTGCAATCTTCAATGGGTCGCAGGGTATCGCGCAATGCCTGCTCGATAAACCTGAAACGCCTGTCAAATTTGGCATTTGCCCCACGCAAGGCCGTTTCAGGGTCAACTTTCAGGTGTCGCGCCAGATTCACCACGGAAAACAGCAGGTCACCGACCTCGTCTTGGATGGCAGTCGAGTCGTTGTCCGCCATGGCTTCCAGCACTTCGTCGAGTTCTTCACGCACCTTGTCCAGCACCGGCAGGGCCGCAGGCCAGTCGAAGCCTACCTGAGCGGCGCGCTTCTGCAATTTGGCGGCCCGCGATAAGGCGGGCAACGCCACGGGCACGTCATCGAGCAAAGACAACTGATGGGGCGCCGACGCTTTTTCGGCCCGTTCTTGAGCCTTGATTTCATCCCAACGCTGCTTGACCTGTTCTTCGCTCAGGCGCGGCACGTCCAGCGGGGCATACAGATCGCCCGTCGGAAATACATGGGGATGGCGACGGATGAGCTTGCGGGTGATGCTGTCAATGACCCCGGCAAATTCAAAGCGCCCTTCTTCACGGGCTAACTGGCTGTAATAAACCACTTGAAACAACAAGTCGCCCAACTCGCCTTGCAAGTGCTCGAAGTCGCCCTGCTCGATGGCGTCCGCGACTTCATACGCCTCTTCAAGGGTGTAAGGCACGATCGTGCGGTAGGTTTGCTTGATGTCCCACGGGCAGCCGTACTGCGGGTCACGCAGCCGGGCCATGAGGTGAAGCAAATCGTCGAGGTTGTACATCACGGATCTCTTCTACAAAACGCTATGAGCAGGGCCGCACGCAACGCCAGTTACCCGCCTCCAGTGGCTGAAAGCGGGGTTCCTCAGACCTTATCGCGGCTCACTGCGCCCGATACGCCGGGTTTCAATGATGTTGGGCAGTTGCGAGATTTTTCCCAACAGACGCCCCAGCGAATCGAGCCCCGGAATCTCGATGGTCAAGGACATCAGCGCGGTGTTGTCCTCTTTGTTCGAGCGGGTGTTGACCGCCAATACGTTGATCCGCTCGTTGAGCAGCACTTGCGACACGTCACGCAGCAACCCGGAACGATCGTACGCCCGAATCTCGATATCCACCGGGTAGGTGGAGACCGGGATCGGCCCCCAGTTGACCTGAATCATCCGCTCCGGCTCACGACTGCCCAGTTGCAGCACCGAAGCGCAATCCTGACGGTGAATACTCACGCCACGCCCCTGGGTGATGTACCCGACGATGGCATCGCCGGGCAGCGGCTGACAGCAACCGGCCATTTGCGTCAGCAGGTTACCCACGCCTTCGATCTGGATGTCGCCGCGTTTGCCCGGCTTGTAGCCTGTGGCCTTGCGTGGAATCAGCTCCATCTGCTCGTTGCCGCGTTCGGGCTCGACCATTTGCTGCGCAAGATTGATCAACTGCGCCAGACGCAAGTCGCCCGCGCCCAGTGCCGCGTACATGTCCTCGGCGGTTTTCATGTTGGCCTTGTCGGCCAGCTTCTCGTAATCCACCGCAGGCAGGCCCAAGCGGCCCAGCTCGCGCTCAAGCAGGGTTTTACCCGCAGCCACGTTCTGGTCACGCGCCTGCAACTTGAACCAGTGCACAATTTTGGCCCGCGCCCGCGACGTGGTGATGTAACCCAGGTTCGGGTTAAGCCAGTCGCGGCTCGGAGTGCCGTGCTTGCTGGTGATAATCTCGACCTGCTCACCCGTTTGCAGGCTGTAGTTGAGCGGCACGATACGCCCGTTGATCTTGGCGCCACGGCAGTTATGGCCGATTTCGGTGTGCACCCGATACGCGAAGTCCAGCGGTGTCGCACCCTTGGGCAAATCGATGGCATGCCCGTCCGGGGTGAAGATATAGACACGGTCCGGTTCGATATCGACCCGCAACTGCTCGGCCAGCCCGCCGATATCGCCCAGCTCCTCGTGCCATTCCAGTACTTGGCGCAGCCACGAGATTTTCTCTTCGTACTGGTTGGAGCCCGCCTTGACGTCAGTGCCCTTGTACCGCCAATGCGCGCACACGCCGAGTTCGGCCTCTTCGTGCATGGCGTGGGTGCGGATCTGCACCTCAAGCACCTTGCCCTCCGGCCCGATCACGGCGGTATGCAGCGAGCGGTAGCCGTTCTCTTTCGGGTTGGCGATGTAATCGTCGAATTCTTTCGGGATATGACGCCACAAGGTGTGGACGATGCCCAGCGCGGTGTAGCAATCGCGCATTTCGGGCACCAGCACCCGCACGGCACGCACGTCATAGATCTGGCTGAAGGCCAGACCCTTGCGCTGCATTTTGCGCCAGATGGAATAGATGTGTTTTGCCCGGCCGCTGATGTCAGCATCAACCCCGGTGGCTTCCAGCTCCGTACGTAACTGATTCATGACCTCGGAGATGAAACGCTCGCGATCGAGACGACGCTCATGCAGCAAAGTCGCGATCTGCTTGTACTGCTCAGGCTCAAGGTAACGGAAGGACAAGTCCTCCAGCTCCCACTTGATATGGCCAATGCCCAAGCGGTGCGCCAATGGCGCGTAAATATCGAACACCTCGCGTGCGACGCGATTACGTTTTTCATCCGGGGCGTTTTTGACGGCGCGAATGGCGCAGGTGCGCTCGGCCAGCTTGATGAGCGCGACGCGCACGTCATCGACCATGGCCACCAGCATTTTGCGCAGGTTCTCGACTTGGCCCTGGGTGCCCAGCACCATCGACTGACGCGGGCTCAGGCTGGCGCTGATCGCGGCCATGCGCAGTACGCCATCAATCAACTTGGCCACCACTTGGCCGAACCGCTGAGTAACGGCGGGGAGCTGAATCTGGCCTTCACGCACGCCGCGATAGAGAATCGCCGCGACCAGCGAATCCTGATCCAGTTTCAGATCCGCGAGAATTTCAGCGATTTCAAGCCCGGTGCGAAAGCTCGAGGTGCCTTCGGTCCACAGGTTTTTCGCGGCGTTCGCTTGCTGTTCGGCCTCGCGTGCAAACTCACAGGCTTCTTTCAAGGCTTCACGGTCCAGCGCGACATCCACACTCACGGCATGATCAAGCCATGCCTCGAGGTTGAGACTGCCGTCGGTGTTGATCGGCTGGTGTGCTCTGACCTGTACCATCTTGCTTACCTTCCCTACGGCGCACATTCAATGCGCCGAAATCACCGGCCCGAATCCCGATTCCACGCCACTGGGCCAAGTCGCGTGGAACTGCGGGCCCGTAGAAATAGACAGACCGTCCTAGTCTGCTTCAAATAACGCCATTGCCTCGACATGCGCGGTTTGCGGAAACATATCGAGGATTCCGGCACGTTTTAACCGATAACCCTGTTTCATCAGTTCAACCGTGTCACGCGCCAGCGTAGCCGGGTTGCACGACACATACACCAAGCGTTTGGCCCCAAGGGCAGACAGCTTGCGCACCGCTTCATAGGCACCGTCACGCGGCGGATCCAGCAGCACAGCAGAAAAACCGTCGTTGGCCCACGCTGCTTGCGCCAGCGGCTGCGACAGATCGGCCTGAAAAAACGCTGCATTATGCAGGTTGTTACTGACCGCGTTTTGCTCAGCGCGTTCGACCATAGTCGCAACCCCCTCAACCGCCACCACGTGGCGGACCTGTTTGGCCAACGGCAACGCGAAGTTACCCAGCCCGCAAAACAAGTCAAGAACCCGCTCGTCGGTTTGAGGCGCCAGCCACTCCAGCGCCTGAGCCACCATGGCTTCGTTGACCCCCGCGTTGACCTGTACAAAGTCGCCGGGACGGTAGGCCAGTTGCAAATCCCATTGTTCTAAACGGTAGCCCAAGGTTTGGGTCAAATCGACAGGTTGCGGCTCACCTTCGCCATGCAACCACAATTGGGCACCGTGGGTCAGGCAAAACGCCTGCAACACCTGCATGTCGGATGCGGTGAGCGGTGACATGTGGCGCAGCAGCACGGCAATGGCCGAACCGCTGAACAGCTCGACATGGCCCAACGCCCGAGGGTTGCTCAACTGGCGCAACATGGCAGGCAGCCCGGCCATAATAGGTTGCAAAGCCTGTACCAGAACCAAACAGTGATCGATGGCCACAATGTCCTGACTGCCCGCCGCACGAAAACCGACCTCCAGCAGTTTGGCACGCGCATCCCAACGCACCGCTATGCGGGCGCGGCGGCGATAGCCAAACTCGGGACCGGTCAAGGGCGCTGCCCACTCGTCAGGTTCGACTCCCGCCACCCGCGACAACTGCTCGGCCAACATGCGCTGTTTCAGTGCAAGCTGCTCCTCATGGGGCATATGTTGCACGCTGCAGCCACCACAGCGCCCGGCGTGGGCGCAAGGGGCGACGCGACGCACATCATTGGCTGTGAAGACGCGTTCGGTGCGGGCCTCAACGATTTTACCGTGGGCGCCCAGCACCCGCGCCTCAACCTCTTCGCCGGCCAGTGCCCCGGCCACGAACCAGGTACGCCCGTCGATGAACGCGATGCCGCGCCCATCGTTGGCCAGACGCTCAATGCGCAAACGCTGCTTTTTGCCCGTGGGCACTTGCGGGGCCTTGGTGCCGCCAGCTGGCTGAAACCGCAGGCCTCTTTCTTGCTTAGCCATCAGTTAGGCGCATCGTAAATGCCGGTCGACAGGTAACGGTCGCCACGGTCACAAATGATCGCGACGATCACCGCGTTTTCCACCTCTCGGGACAACCGCAGCATCGCGGCCACTGCACCGCCAGAAGAGACACCACAGAAGATGCCTTCTTCATGGGCCAGACGACGCATCACGTCTTCGGCTTCGCGCTGAGCCATGTCGACAATCCGGTCGACCCGGTCAGCCTGATAAATCTTCGGCAGGTACTCGGTCGGCCAACGGCGAATGCCGGGGATGGCTGCGCCTTCCATCGGTTGCAGGCCAATGATCTGGACGTTGGGGTTTTGTTCTTTCAAATAGCGCGACACGCCCATGATGGTGCCGGTGGTGCCCATCGAGCTGACAAAGTGGGTGACGGTGCCTTGGGTCTGATGCCAGATCTCCGGGCCGGTGCTGGTGTAGTGCGCTTCAGGGTTATCGCCGTTGGCAAACTGATCGAGCACCTTGCCACGACCTTCGGCCTGCAGCTTATCGGCCAGATCGCGTGCACCTTCCATGCCGTCTTCCTGGGACACCAGAATCAGCTCCGCGCCATAGGCCGTCATGGCCGCCTTACGCTCGGCACTGGAGTTGTCAGGCATGATCAGGATCATCTTGTAGCCTTTGATCGCAGCGGCCATGGCCAGTGCGATGCCGGTATTGCCGGACGTGGCTTCAATCAGGGTGTCGCCGGGCTGGATCTGGCCGCGCGCTTCGGCGCGGGCAATCATCGACAGCGCCGGGCGGTCTTTGACCGAGCCCGCCGGGTTATTCCCTTCGAGCTTGAGCAATAAGGTATTGGTGGTGTCGCCGGCCAGGCGCTGCAAGCGCACCAGCGGCGTGTTGCCGACGCAGTCGGCGATAGTGGGGTACTGCAAAGTCATGGCGTATTCGCAATCCGGACTGCGGGGGCGCACATCATACCGACAAACGCCAATTGGCCATATCACGCAAAGTACGGAGCTTATGGCGAAAGGCTATAAGCCCACATGACGAATGCGGTGTCATCGCTGTCGGACAGCGATTTACAGGCGGTGCGGCAAGTGGCAGGGCAAGCGCAGGTGCACCCGCAAACCCTGCCCCGTGTTTTCTGCCCATAAGCTGCCGCCTTGCAGTCGCAATGCATTGCGCGCAATGCTCAAGCCCAATCCAAAACCGCCATCGCCGGGTCGCGAACCATCGAGCCGGATAAACGGCGCAAAGATGCGCTCCAGCTCTTGCGGCGCCACACCGCCCCCCTGATCGTCGATCCACAAATGCCACTGGTCGCCTTCACGCAGGCCACTGAGGCTGACTAGCCCTGCGGGCGGGGAATGCCGAATGGCATTGCGCAGGATGTTTTCCAGAGCTTGCGCCAGGCTGTTGAGATGCCCGTGTACCCAGCACTCGGCGCCCACAAAACATGGCAGGCGCGATTCAGGCCAGCCGCTTTCAAAGCAGGCGTTTTCGCTGATCATTTCCCACAGCGCCTGGACCTGAATCGCTTCCACCGGCAGTGGTCCGCGCTCAGCGTCGAGCCAGGCCAGTTGCAGGGTGTCTTCCACCAAACGCTGCATGCCATCGACTTCGCGGCTCAAACGCTCGCGCAACGCGGCTTGGCCCTGCTCGCTGTCGCACGCCACGCGTAAACGGCTCAACGGTGTACTCAGCTCGTGGGACAGGTCACGCAGCAACTGCTGCTGTTGGCTGACGGTGTTTTGTAATCGCTCCGACATTTGATCGAACGCACGCCCCAAATCACCCAACTCATCCTGCCGGCTGGTGGTCTGGCTCGACAGGCGTGCACCCAATTGGTCGGCGCGCCAGGCGTGAGCCTGCTCTCGCAGTTGATTGAGCGGCACGATCAGCAAGCGATAAAGGCCTGCACACAGCAATAAGGTGAACAGCCCCGGAATCACACCGTTAATGATGATGCGCCAGACGAGCTGCGAATGCCCCGGCATGAAACGCTGCGGCAGCTCAATGACTAAAAAACCCGTGGAGGAGTCCCGCACAAACGGCACTTTCATCCACGGGCGGGCGTTTTTCAAATGGCTGATGGGCCAGTCCACCCCGCGCAGAAAGGTCAGGCGCTGATTTTCAAGCGCATTGAGCGGGTAACTGCTTAGCGACTGCAAATCCTGCCCGATGACGCCGATCCAGCCACTTTCCACGTGCCCCATCGCTTGCAGCCATTGATCGACACCCGCCTCTCCAGCGTGCTCCCAGGCGGTTTGCGCCTCACCGGCATACCGCATCAGCGTGCTGCGGGCTTCCTGAGAGAGAAATCCGGTGCGTTTGTCCATGTAGCGGCCCCACGACCAGCTCAGCCAGATCATCAGCAAGCAAAAAGCCACCAGCAGACACGCCAGCTTCCAGAACACCGAGTGTTTGCCGGGGACCTTATAAGGCATCGCTGGCACTCAGCACGTAACCTTTGCCCCACACCGTGCGCACTTCCCGGGCGTGATAACCGACGCTCTTGAGCTTGCGGCGAATCTGGCTGATGTGCATGTCGAGGCTGCGATCGTGGGGGGCGTAGCCGCGTTGCAGCACATGCTGGTACAGAAAGGCTTTGCTCAGCACTTCATCGGCATGGCGATTAAGGGTGTCGAGCAGGCGAAATTCGCTGCGGGTCAGGCCTGCGTACTGCGCGCCATGGCGCACGTCGCTGGCAGCGTCATCGAAGACCAGCCCGGTTTCAAGGTCGACCGGCAGTGACACCGCACTGGCACGGGGCGTGCGGTCCAGCGCCACCCGCCGCAAGATGGCTTCGATACGCACTTTCAGTTCGGCCATGCTGAACGGTTTGGGCAGGTAGTCATCGGCGCCCAACTGAAACCCGTTGATGCGGTCTGCTTCGGCGCCCAGGGCCGACATCAGAATGACCGGTAATGCATGGGTCTGGCGCAACTGCGTAAGCACCTCCAAGCCATTCATACCGGGCAGCAAAATGTCCATCAGCACCACGTCAAAGGGCTGCTGTTGCGCAAGGCTCAAACCGTCCTGGCCGTTCTGACACCAGACCACGTCAAACCCGGCGCGCTGCAACTGCTCCTGCAGGTAAGCGCCCAACACGGGATCGTCTTCGATGGTCAACAGGCGGTAAGGATTAATCAGGGCGGGAGTCATTAGCGTCTGCAAGTCATTCTCAATCGCTGATTATTCAAGATTGAACCGACGCGGGCAACCGGCACGACGCTGACTGTCGACTGATGTCGATCAACACCACGCTCCACAGGGTAAATTTCTGCACGTCGGGCACGGGGCAAATCGCTACACTGCCAGGCAAACCTGCGCCGGATGCGCCGGGCAAGATCAGAAAAACGTGGAGCTGGAGAATTGCGTGCTTAAAAATCTGGGAATCAAAGGCCGCGTATTGCTGCTCACGTTACTGCCCGTCACCTTGATGGCGATGGTGCTGGGCGGCTACTTCACCTGGGTGCAACAGTCAGAGTTGCAGTCCCAACTGTTGCAGCGCGGCGAAATGATTGCCGAGCAGCTCGCTCCACTGGTCGCACCCGCACTCGGCCGCCACGACACCGCCCTGCTGGCGCGCATCGCCACCGAGTCCCTGGAGCAACAGGATGTGCGGGCCGTGTCGTTCCTCGACGCCAATCACAAAACCCTCGCCCACGCTGGCCCGATCATGCTCAATCAGGCGCCGTTGGGTAACAGCACACAATTGCTGCAACGTACCGACAACGACGCCACACGCTATTTGCTCCCGGTCTTTGGTCGTCATCGCAACCTGGCGGGCGACGTGATTCCCAACGAAGCCCATCGACTGCTGGGCTGGGTCGAGCTTGAACTGTCCCACAGCAACATGTTGCTGCGTGGCTATCGCAGCTTGTTTGCCAGTTTGCTGCTGATCGCCAGCGGGCTGGCGTTCACCGCCTTGCTGGCCTTGCGCATGAGCCGCACGATCAATGCGCCGTTGGGGCAGATCAAGCAGGCCGTCGCGCAACTCAAGGACGGGCGACTGGAAACCCGCCTGCCACCGTTGGGCAGTCATGAGCTGGACGAACTGGCTTCGGGCATCAACCGCATGGCCGAAACCCTGCAGAACGCGCAGGAAGAACTGCAAAACAGCGTCGATCAGGCCACCGAAGACGTGCGCCAGAACCTTGAGACCATCGAAATCCAGAACCTTGAGCTGGACCTGGCGCGCAAGGAGGCACTGGAAGCCAGCCGCATCAAGTCCGAGTTTCTGGCCAACATGAGCCACGAAATCCGCACCCCGCTCAATGGCATTCTGGGCTTCACCCATTTGCTGCAAAAAAGCGAGCTGACCCCGCGCCAGTTCGATTACCTGCACACCATCGAAAAATCGGCCGACAACCTGCTGGGCATCATTAACGAAATCCTCGACTTCTCGAAAATCGAAGCCGGCAAGCTGGTGCTCGACAGCACCCCGTTCAACCTGCGTGATTTGTTGCAAGACACGCTGACCATCCTCGCCCCGTCCGCCCACGAGAAGGGTCTGGAGCTGGTCAGCCTGGTGTACCGCGACACCCCCCTGTCGTTGATTGGCGACCCGCTGCGGCTCAAACAAATCCTCACCAATCTGGTCAACAACGCGATCAAGTTCACCCGCGAAGGCACCATCGCCGTGCGCGCCATGCTCGAAGACGAGGATGAGGACGACGGCAGCGTGCAACTGCGCATCAGCGTTCAAGACACTGGCATCGGCCTGACCAGTGAAGATGTGCGGGCGCTGTTTCAGGCCTTCAGCCAGGCAGACAACTCGCTGTCGCGCCAGCCCGGCGGGACGGGGCTGGGCCTGGTCATTTCCAAGCGCCTGGTGGAGCAGATGGGCGGTGAAATCGGGGTCGAGAGCACGCCCGGCGAAGGGTCGGTGTTCTGGATCAGTGTCAAGCTGCCCAAAGCCCGGGACGACGTGGAAGACCTGCCGAGTGCGCCGCTGCTGGGCCGTCGCGTGGCATTGCTGGAAAAACATGACCTGGCCTGCCAGGCCTTGCAGCATCAGCTCGAAGACTGCGGGCTGGACGTCACGCCCTTCAATACCCTCGAAAACCTGTGCAACGGTGTGACCAGTGCCCATCACACCGAACAGGCCTTCGATCTGGCGGTGTTTGGCGTCACCGCCTCGGATTTGCCGCCGGAACGGCTGAATCAGCACATCTGGGACCTCGACCGCATGGGCTGCAAGGTGCTGGTGCTGTGCCCCACCACTGAACAGCAGTTATTTGCCGCAGCGGTGCCCAACTCCCATGAGCAGTTGCAATCCAAACCCTTCTGTACCCGCAAGTTACGTCGCACGCTGGCGGAGCTGGTCCAGCCCCGTCACACCCGCAGCGAGCGTGGCGAGTTACTGGCCAGCCGCGCCCCGCGAATCCTGTGTGTCGACGACAACCCGGCCAACCTGCTGCTGGTGCAAACCCTGCTCGAAGACATGGGCGCCAATGTCACAGCTGTGGACAGCGGCTATGCGGCAATTGATGCGGTCAAGGCCCACGCCTTCGATTTGGTGCTGATGGATGTGCAAATGCCGGGCATGGACGGCCGCGAAACCACTGAGTTGATTCGCCAATGGGAAAGCGAGCGCCAGTCCACCCCGCTACCCATTGTGGCGCTCACTGCCCACGCCATGGCCAACGAGAAACGGGCCCTGCTGCAAAGCGGTATGGACGACTACCTGACCAAACCCATCAGCGAACGCCAACTGGGCCAAGTGGTGTTGAAGTGGACCGGGCTAGCGCTGATCAACCAGGTCAGCGATCACCCTCAAGAGCCGCCGACCACTGACACACACCTTCAGGTGCTGGATCACGAGGAAGGCCTGCGTCTGGCGGCGGGTAAGCCGGATTTGGCCGCTGACATGCTGGCCATGCTGCTGGCCTCGCTGGAGTCCGACCGCGAAGCGATCCGTCAGGCCCGTCAAGCCAACGACAACAGCGCCCTGATCGAACGGGTTCACCGCTTGCATGGCGCCACCCGCTACTGCGGCGTACCGCAATTGCGCGCCGCCTGCCAGCGTACCGAAACACTGCTCAAGCAACAGAGCTCCAACGCGTACGCTGCACTGGACGAGCTGGATCACGCGATTGTCCGGCTCGCCACTGAAGCCCGCAGCGCCGCTTGATACCTTCTGCACTTAACCCAGGAAGACTCCCATGCGCATCCTTCTGTTCAGCAGCCAGACCTACGACCGCGACAGCTTCACCGCTGCCGCGCAACACGACGACCTTGAGCTGCACTTCCAGCCCGCGCGCCTGAACCTCGATACCGTGGCCCTGGCCCATGACTACGACGTGGTCTGCCCATTCATCAATGACGATTTGAGCGCCCCGGTGCTGGAGCAACTGGCCCTCGGCAAAACACGCCTGATCGCCCTGCGTTCGGCCGGTTACAACCATGTCGACCTGCCTGCCGCCAAGCGTCTGGGCCTAAGCGTGGTGCGCGTACCGGCGTATTCGCCACATGCCGTGGCCGAGCATGCAGTGGCGCTGATTCTGGCACTCAACCGTCGCCTGCACCGCGCCTACAACCGCACCCGCGAGGGCGACTTCACCCTGCATGGCCTGACCGGCTTTGATGTGGTGGGTAAAACGGTGGGCGTGGTCGGCACCGGGCAAATTGGCGCCACCTTCGGCAAAATCATGGCCGGCTTCGGTTGTAAGCTGCTGTGTTTCGACCCTTACCCAAACCCGGATCTACTGGCCCTGGGCGCCGAATACGTAAGCCTGCCCGAATTGATCGCGGGCTCACACATCATCAGCCTGCATTGCCCGCTGACCGCAGAAAACAAGCACATGATCAACAGCGAGAGCCTCGCCACCCTGCAACACGGCGCCATGCTGATCAACACCGGGCGCGGTGCACTGGTGCATACGCCGTCCCTGATCGAAGCCCTGAAAAGCGGGCAACTCGGGTACTTGGGGCTGGACGTGTATGAAGAAGAAGCCCAGCTGTTTTTTGAAGACCGTTCCGACCTGCCATTGCAAGACGATGTGCTGGCACGCCTGCTGACCTTCCCCAACGTCATCATCACGGCGCATCAGGCATTTCTGACCCACGAAGCCCTTAGCGCGATTGCCGGCACCACGCTGGACAACATCGCGGCCTGGAAAGCCGGATCGCCCCACAACCTGATCGAAGGTTAAGCGCCCACGCCTCGAGGTTTGGAGTCTGCGTGCTAGCATAGCGGCCTATTTGGAGGACCCATGGTCGAACACGATTTCCGCTACAACCTGCTTAGCCCGCAGCACACCCTGATCGAATGCCGCGCCCTGATGCCCGGCCGCTATCAAGTCACCGGCAACGGTGGCTCGATTCAGAACAATGACGTGCTGCTGGTCACCCTCAAGGGCAGTAAAGACCTGGCCATGCGCCTGACCGTCGAAAAAGTTCGTCACTTGATCAACCCTCGCGGCCAATGGGTGGCCGTCGCCCAAGGCCCGGTGTTTGGCGAACTGGCGGTTCACACCTGGCAGGTCAACTGCGACGGCTGCGCCAAAGAACTGAAGTTTGAATTCGCCGTTGACGCGAAGCTGGGCGTCAAGGCGCAAAAACCGGCCGCCAGCGCGCGCATTGCCGAGTTGGGCTGGCGCACCGAAGGCAGCAAGCACCTGTGCCCAACATGCCAAAAGGAAGCTGCATGAAGCGTTTGACCCTGATTGCCCTGCTGGGCGCCAGCCTGATGGGCTGCGCGGGTGACCCGGTGAAATTGCAGCAGAACCACACGTACGTACTGGAGTGGATCGGCGACCGCCCGCTGATCGACAACAGCCACCTGACCGTGACCCTGGACGATGCGGGCCGCGCCTATGGCAGCGGCGGTTGCAACCACTGGTTCGCGCCCTACACGCTGGACGGCCACACGCTGACCTTCGGCGGCGTCGGCAGCACCCGCAAAGCATGCGCGCCAGCACTGATGGAGCAGGAGCACCGCTTCTTCGAAGCGCTGCAAACCGTGGAACGCTGGGATATCTCGCCCATTGAGCAAGTGCGCTTCTGGCCTGCCGAAGGCAAGCCGTTACGCCTGTGGCCCGAAGAAAGCTGATCGCGCCTCATCGGTAGCCGCAGCCCAAGGCGGCGGCTACCGTGCTTAATGCCCGCGCAGTTCCTTGATCTTGGCCATCACCCCTGCGGCGGTCTGTTCACCCATCAACTGCGCCTGCACTTTGCCCTTCTCATCGAGAATGTAGGTCACCGGCAGCGCTTCACTGCGCGGCAAGTCAAAGACCTCAGCCGGGTCCTGAGCCAGCACCGTGAAGGTAATCCCCAACGCGGTGGCTGCATCGCTCAGCTCCTTGCCTTGCAAACCATCGAAATTCACCCCGAACACCCCCACGGACTGCCCTTGCAGCTGTTTTTCCAGCGCATTGAGTTCCGGGATCTCGACCCGGCACGGCCCGCACCATTCGGCCCAGTAGTTGATGACCTTCCACTGCTTGTCGAGGCGCTCGGACGCCACTTTTTCGCCGTGTTGGTCCACCCCGTAATCATTGCCGCAACCCGCCAGCATTAACGTGGCAGTGATGGCAGCGAGCGCGATGAGTCGCTTAAACATGCGTTGATCCTTCTCGATAAGACACACAAATAACCGGGGGACGGCGGCCAATTACCGCACAAGGTTCAGGCGCGGCCGTCAGGCGGGTAGAATAGCCGCCACCTTACCCAAGATGCGACCCGCACATGACCGATCTGACGCTTTATCACAACCCGCGCTGCTCGAAATCCCGCGGTGCGCTCGAACTCCTTGAAGCCCGCGGCCTGACGCCAACCGTGGTGCGTTACCTCGAAACACCACCCACCGCTGATGAATTGACCGACCTGCTGGCCAAGCTGAAGATCAGCGCCCGCCAGCTGTTGCGCACCGGCGAAGATGAATACAAAACCCTTAACCTGGCCGACAACAGCCTCAGCGACGCGCAGCTGATCGACGCCATGGCCGCTCACCCCAAATTGATCGAACGCCCGATTCTGGTGGCGGGCGACCGCGCAATCATCGGTCGACCGCCTGAAAACGTACTGGAGATCTTGCCATGAGCACGCCTTATATTCTGGTTCTGTATTACAGCCGCAACGGGTCTACCCATGACATGGCCCGGCATATCGCACGCGCAATTGAACAGGGCGGCATGGAAGCGCGCTTGCGCACGGTGCCTGCCATTTCCACCGAGTGCGAAGCCGTTGCCCCGACGATTCCGGCAGAAGGCGCGATGTACGCCAGCCTCGATGACCTCAAGCACTGTTCAGGATTGGCACTGGGCAGCCCGACCCGTTTCGGCAACATGGCTGCGCCCCTGAAGTACTTTCTCGATGGCACCAGCAATTTGTGGCTAACCGGCGCACTGGTGGGCAAACCCGCTGGCGTGTTCACCTCCACCGCCAGCCTGCATGGCGGTCAGGAAACCACCCTGCTGTCCATGCTGCTGCCGCTGATGCACCACGGCATGTTGATCACCGGCCTGCCTTATAGCGAGTCAGCGTTGTTGCAGACCACTGCGGGCGGCACGCCCTACGGGCCAAGCCACCACGCCGGCGCCGATGGCAAACGCGGGCTGGATGAACACGAAATCGCCCTTTGCCGCGCCCTCGGTCAGCGTCTGGCCAGCATCGCGTTGAAACTGGAGACCCCCCGTGGCTAAAAAGCCCAAAGTGTTGCCGTCCATCGAATGGCTACAACCTCGGGTGCGCTTGATGCGCGTCTTGAGCCTGGTGTGTTTCTTTGGCTTTATCGGCTTGCTGTGCGTGTATTACCTGATGTTCGCCGACTTGCACGGCGCACGCCCATGGGTGATTTTGCTGATCGAATTGGTGCCGCTGATGTTCCTGGTGCCGGGCATGCTGATCGGCAATCCGCGCGGCCATTCCTTCACGTGTTATGTAATCAACCTGTACCTGATCAAAGGCGCCCTGGCGGCGTTCGATCCCAATCGGCAAGTGTTCGGCCTGCTGGAGATCGCCGGGAGTGTGGCGGTGTTTGTCAGCGCGATGCTGTTTGTGCGCTGGCGCCATCAGCTGGATCGACGGCTGGCTGGGGAATAGCCGTCCGCCTTGCGCCGCACCGGCGAGCTCAGGTCAATGATTGACGGTCAGTGCCAGCATCTGTGACAGCTGGCACATCGGCCGCCCGCTCTCGGCGTGCCACTGGTTGAACGCATTTTGCACAATCGCCAGATCCCGCAGGCTGGTGGGCGCCTTGTCCACCAGCTTCTGCGCATTCAATGCAGCCACGACATCATCGCTGGGCACGAACGTGTCTTTACCGACCATGCGCAAAAACCGAGGCGCCGACAGACCGCCCAACTGATGCCCGTGTTTGGCCAGATACTTCCACAGCCCGACAATGTCAGTCACCGGCCATTGAGCGATGAATGCGCCAAAGCTGCCGTGTTCGTGAGCGATGTCGAGCACCATCTGTGCATTGCGCGGCACGCTTTTAAGCTTGCCCAAATGGCGAATGATCCGCGCATCCTGCATCAGTCGCTCCAGGTGTTCTGCGCCCATCAGCACTACTTTTTCCGGATCGAAACCAAAAAACACCTCTTCGAACACGGGCCACTTCGCGTCGACCACGCTGTGCTTGAGCCCGGCACGAAAGACCCGCAGGGCCAGGGTCGAGAGATAACGGTCGTCGGGAATCGCCCGCAATTGCGCGGCCGTTCGCGGCACCGGCAACCGGGCTTCGAGCGCGGCTGCCGAACCAAAGCGGTTCAAACAATATTCGTGCAGCCATTTGTAGTCGCGCATGCCCTCTCCTCTTGGCAAATAGGGTGTCACTTCGGGATCAGAGCCCTGTTCAGGCCTAGAGGTTCAGCAAATTGACGAAGCGCGGCGTGGCCGTTTCGTCGATTTTCAGGCTGGCGAAGTCAAACAGACTGCGGTCGGCCAACTGGGACGGGATCACATTCTGCAAGCTGCGGAAGATGCTCTCGGTGCGGCCCGGCGTCTTGCGGTCCCATTCCTGAAGCATGTCCTTGACCACTTGACGTTGCAGGTTTTCCTGCGAGCCGCACAGGTTGCACGGGATGATCGGGAACTGCTGCAAATCGGAGTACGCCTGGATGTCTTTCTCGTTGCAGTACGCCAGCGGACGGATCACCACATTACGGCCGTCGTCGGACAGCAGCTTGGGTGGCATCGCCTTGAGGGTGCCGTTGAAGAACATATTGAGGAAGAACGTCTCGACGATGTCGTCGCGGTGATGCCCCAATGCCATCTTGGTCGCACCGATTTCATCGGCAAACGTATAGAGCGTGCCGCGACGCAAGCGCGAGCACAGCGAACACGTGGTCTTGCCTTCCGGAATCAGTTCCTTGACCACCGAGTACGTGTCTTTTTCAACGATGTGGTATTCCACGCCCAACGTCTTGAGGTAGGCCGGTAATACATCTTCCGGGAAGCCCGGCTGTTTCTGGTCCATGTTCACGGCAACGATTTCGAAGCTGATCGGCGCCACTTTCTGCAAGTGCAACAGCACGTCGAGCAAGGTGTAGCTGTCTTTGCCGCCCGACAGACAGACCATCACCTTGTCACCGTCTTCAATCATGTTGAAGTCGGCGACAGCCTCACCGGTCAATCGGCGCAGGCGTTTCTGGAGTTTAATTTGAGAGACCGAAAGAGTGCCCATAGCGCTTCAATTCCGCGAGTTAAGACAAAAAGGCGGCGATTTTACCCTTAAAGCGCCCGCGCACGAACCCCCTCTGTCCGCCCATAAGACGTGACCGCAATTACGCGCCGGACTGACAGCACAATATGCTCTAAGGCCCTGGCTTCATGAGCCGGAAGGTTTCCTATACTGCGACTTAAGGCCGCAAGCCCTGCTTGAAACTCAAAGTGTCTGGCTGCGCGACCGGTACGCGTCCCACTGGGGGCGATGCGTTTCATTACAGGAGCGACAGCCATGATCCATCACGTTGTGGGCCTCTTTACCCACCCCGATCAAGAGTGGCGGCAAATCCGCAGTGATGCCGAAGAAAGCATCAGCCACATGTACCTCACCCATACCCTGATCCTGGCCGCGATCCCGGCCATCTCGGCGTTTATCGGCACCACCCAGGTCGGGTGGGTCATCGGCAACCGGGCCCCGGTGATGCTCACCATTGACAGCGCGCTGTGGATGACAGTCATGTCTTACTTGTCGATGCTGGTGGGGGTCGGCGTAATGGGCGCATTCATTCACTGGATGGCGCGCACCTACGATGCCCAACCCAGCCTGGCGCGGTGTGTCGCCTTCGCCACGTACACCGCCACACCGTTGTTTATCGGCGGGCTGGCGGCGCTGTATCCGCACATGTGGCTGGGTATGGTCGTGGGCACGGCTGCGATTTGCTACACCGTGTATTTGCTGTATGTCGGCCTGCCCACCTTCATGAACATCGACCCTGATGAAGGCTTTTTGTTTTCGAGTTCGGTGCTGGCGGTCGGTCTGGTGGTGCTGGTAGCGATCATGGCATTTACCGTGATCGTTTGGGGGTTGGGCGTCGGCCCGGTCTACACCAACTGACAAGCGCATCCTGTAGCCGCGTCCTGTGCCCGCGGCTACAGGATGTACAGCCGGGCGAACCGCTCGGCACTTTGACCCTTCGCCTGCTTCAGGCTTGCGGCATAATCGCGGGCTCTGGAGAACCGAACCGCATGCCCGAGTTGCTCAATACCCGCGTTGAAGACTGTTTCAAACAAGCCGAAGCGTTTTTCAAACGACCTTTCAAGCGCCCCGTGGTCAGCTTCAAGCTGCGCGGCCAAAAGGCGGGCGTGGCGCATCTGCATGAAAACCTGCTGCGCTTCAATCCACAGCTGTACCGCGAAAACAGCGACGATTTCCTCAAGCAAACCGTGGCCCACGAGGTCGCGCACCTGATCGCCCATCAACTGTTTGGCGACCGCATAGCGGCCCATGGCGAAGAGTGGCAATTGATCATGCGCGGGGTGTACGAATTGCCGCCCAACCGCTGCCATACGTATGACATCAAACGCCGCAGCGTCACCCGTTATATCTATCGTTGCCCCTGCCCGGACAGCGACTTCCCTTTTACCGCCCAACGCCACGGGCTGGTCAACAAAGGCCGACGGTACCTGTGCCGTAACTGCCGCAACACACTGGTCTTCACGGGCCAGACCCGGATCGAATAAACGGGTATAAAAATTTGGGGGAGGTTCACCGACGCATATCCGAACATTGGATAACCCAAGCAGTTAACCAGGGCTGGAGCGTTGTTCTTTGACTTCCCCCCCACGCGCTGTACTGCGCCCTCCAGGCGATTTGGCCGGTGTGGTCGGTCAGTTCTTGTGGCGTGCCCAAGTGGTCGCACTGGTACCACGCCAGTACGTCTATCGGCAGCGCTTGCGGGGTGTGGGTCCACAGCGGGTCTTTATCGATGTCGTAGGCGCCGGTGTAACTCGGCTGGGCCAGCAGGCGCATCGGTTGGTGACGCAGGGCCTGGTCCAGCGGGCGTTGGTGCTGTTGGTTTTTTTCATCCAGCAGGTTGCTGGCCGGGTCGTGGAACCATTGCAGGCGGCTGTCGGCGTTGGTGGCCATGGCCAGGTTGCCGTCGTAGGCGAACCGTTCGGTTTGGGTGGTGCTGCCCAGGCGTGCGGTGCGTTCGATGAGGCGGCCTATGGGGTCGAACTCGACGTGGGTGGTGCGCTGGCCGTCGACGGTGCTGGCCAGGCGGCCGGTGTTTGGGTCGTACTCGTACAGGGTGCTGCGACCGTCAAACCCGGTCTCTTTGAGTAAACGGCCTACCGGGTCGTAATCGAATGTCGCCTGCTGCCGGTTTTCGTTTTCCAGCGCGAGCAGTTGCCCGAGGCGGTCCCAGCGATAGCGCAAGGTCTGTTCGGCAGCGTCGATACGCTCGTCGATCAAACCGGCGGCGGTGTAGCTCCAGGTGGTGCAGCGGTTGAGGCCATCGGTATGGGCCAGCAGTCGGCCTTGGGCGTCGCGGTTGAAACGATCTTCGGTGTTGTTCGTGAAGAAGGGGGCGGATTTCTTTTTCTAGGTTCTGTACGAAAAGTAATGTCGTAAACATCGCATGGCGCAGGCCAGCGAGACCATCGCCGCATAACTTTTCGCGAGTTTGTCGAAGCGCGTAACGATGCGGCGATTCTCCTTCAGCCAGCCAAACATACACTCGATGATGTTGCGCTGTCGGTACTTGGGCCGATCAAACAGTCTTGGTAATCCCGGTTTGGGTTTGCGCTTCATGCTGCGTAAAAGAATCACCGGTTGCATCCGATACCGACGCAGCGCTTCGGCGTCATAGCCTTTGTCCGCCAGTAGCCATCGACAGCGTTTGCGAGGGCGACCGCGCAAGCCGGGTATGTACGCCTCATCGAGCAACGGCTGAGCGTAAGCAATGTCACTGGCCTATCCGCCCGATAATAGGAACTTCAGCGGGACACCGTTGGCATCGCACAGCATATAGATTTTGGTTGTCAGGCCGCCCCGGCTGCGCCCGAGCGCGTGATCTTGCGGTTCTTCAGGCCCCCTTTTTTCCCAGCACCAGATGAGGCCCGGGTTGCTCGTACTGCGGTGGAGTCAATCATCCAGGTCTCCAGATCAATTAACCCTTGCTCGTTGAGTTTGATGTGAAGCCGCTTGAGCATCTGGTCAAGCGCTGATAAACCCTCGACCCTGGGCCAAAGTGCTCAGGCATATCGCGCCAGGCAGCGCCAGAACAGAGCACCCAGAGGACGCCGTTGAGCATCAAACGATCATCTGCTCGTGGGCGCCCACTGCGGCGGGTTCATAGAAGATGTCTGCAACCAAATCCCAGGCGGCGTCGGGGAGTTCGTATCGTTTGGCCATCGTGGGCTCCTGCCTTTGATGGTCGCGGACTTTACTGAATCTCGGCGCCTGCGGAATTCAAATTGGTTTCGGCTGATTTCGTACAGAGCCTAAGAGGGTCTCTTGTTTATGATGTCATCGGGTGACGCCACTGATTTCCAAGACGAAAAATAAATCTGTCCCCGTTTCTTCATAAAGATTCACCCACTGGAATAGCTGAATGGTCGTTTTGATTATAGCGCTCCAAGCTAATTGTATTGATATCAAGTCATTAATTTTATTGAAGCTTGGAGTAAAGCCTGCAAAAGTTGCAGGCATATCCCAAAGATGATTATGTTTCACTATTGACTAGTAAGCAGACTCCATTTGTTTTTTTTACAAGACTAATAGGTCTGTGAGTGCTTCCGCCATCAATTGATATTTCAACTAAGAGTTCTTGGTTTTCAAATGATTTTAGCTCGTCAATTAGCTGGCTAATTGTTTTTCCTTTGATTGTCCATTCAGGATTTTCTGTGTATTTAATCATCTTAGTCTCCAATACGCTTCAGGTCGATATTGTAAGTGCCAGAACGAGTTTCTCTACTCCCAAGTGCCTTGACAGAGTCAGCCATTTTCCATGCCCCTCCATTATGTCCGTCAAGATCCCTTGCAATATAGTCTTTGCCTCTTTTGAAAACAGCTTGGCCTCCATGTACGGATTCGTTGATTTTCTTGAAGTCTAAAATTTCTGCAGCCTGTTTAGCCTCTTTAGTTGTTTTGTAAATAGGTTCTGGCGTTAAACGGGTTTTGTCTTTAGCAATGCCACACTTACAACTTGTCAACCCCTGCGGATCAACCCACCCCGTTGGATTCGGCGCATACACATACAGGTTCAACCCACCCGCATAGCTGATCGGGTCTTTGCTGACAAACCGTCCGACCCGTGGATCATAGTACCTATACCGATTGTAGTGCAGCCCTGTTTCGTGGTCGTGGTACTGGCCCTGAAACCTGATCGGGTTGGTCAGGCCTTGGCGTTGCGCCCAGTCCGAGCATTGTTCTTTTACTTCTCCCCATGCTTTGTACTGCGCGCAAAGGTTATCACCATATAATCGCGGGCTATCACTTCATCCAATTTTATTTTCACTAACGGTATTAACCTCCAACTAATCACACCACCTTAAACTGCTTTACACCACATGACATCCTAAGCGCATTATAAGAAAAATTAATAAATCAGTGCTGCCTTTGAAAAAATCAAGATTGTCCTGCATAAAAGGCGGGAAACTAGAGCTGGTTAGCATAAGATATTGATGCATGATTGACTTGCTCACTGGCAAATGCAAAATATTATATTATATTATAAGTTGAAATTTTTATTTGTTTTATCTTGATTAAAGTGCTCAATCATAATATTTATAGCGCTATCTACATCTGCACCCATAAAGCTTAAATAAGCCATGATAAATCATCACCGAGACTCAAGACGCTATTTTCTTTGGCAGGAAGTAAAAAAATAGCAAGCCTGGCCATTAGGACGCTTTCATCTTGGAACTCCCTGATCGCATTCTGTGAATCAATTTTCTCCCACCAAGCAAGAATCTCCGCCTCGTACTTCTCTGAAGGTATTTTATTGCTGATATACGATCCAGCCAATTCCAAGGGGTCATGATCACAATCCGCAAATCTAATGTTCACATAATAAAGCACCTTAATCACGTAAGTAAGATACAGGCGGATCGCATCACGATTATTTTTCGGCCATTTAATAGAAGCAATTGTAAAACTCATTCTCCAACTCCAAAATTCTTCAGTACGTCGCGACACGATGGGCACGCAGCCTTAGGGAAATCCTGAAAAAGACTTCCTGATTTGGCAAAATCTCCGGACACCAATCGCCGAGCTTTTCAATGAAGCAAATGACCTTCGCCGATGCCGAGTACGCTGGTAAGCGCAAGCAGACCCATAATGTCGGTCCTGATTCAACTGCCGGTGAAACGTGGTCATCTGCGCTGAATCCTTTGGTGTGAGAGCCAGGATTCTACTGGTGACTGGCTCTCTGGCTCTCGTTTCAAGCGTTGCACTTACTCTATGAATTCAAGGGGGCAAACTCGCAGATTGTAAATTTAAAACTTACAATCTGCAAAATCACCATACCTTACTGAGTTTCTAATAATGTAAAAAGTAAAGATGGCCTACCTTCACTCTCGTAGTAATCAGCAGTCATAGTCAGATCAGTTTCTTTACCGTTTGCCCATAGTTGGCTAGAAATTCTCATTGAATTCGGTTCGGCATTCGTTTCATAAATATCAAAGGGAACTCTATTGGTCCTATCTGGGACAAACGCAACTTCATAAGAAGGTAGAGTCAAATCTGCGATCACCTCACCTGATCTCTTCAACTCCTCAGTAATTTCTTCGTAAATAGCAGGCGTTACTCCAAAAGTATTAAGCTTGTCTAGCGATCCTTTTTTTTATCTCCTTTAGAAGAGCATCTGTCATTCGATAGGCCTCTTTTATATTAATTTTTTTCATCTATCTTCCCCTCCGTTTTGGGATATTGGTAATTGATGTTGCGGAAGCGCCAATACCTGAAAAGTATGAGTCTGCCTTCATGATGGTGCATCTAGCCTCCTCAGGACTCAGGCCAGCCCTCCTAATTGCCTTGTAAGCAATTCGACGCTCAGATACTAAACTCCTCCCCCCCCCCGCATAGCTGATCGGATCCTTACTGACAAACCGTCCGCCCCGTGAATCACAGTACCTATACCGATTGTAGTACAGCCCCGTTTCGTGATCATGGTACTGGCCCTGAAACCTGATCGTTGACTTGGAAACGCTCGCTATAACTGCCACGAAAAATCAATTTCAGGAGTTTTTCTGGTAGCTGGATTTATATTTTTTCATACTGAGCACAACAAACTCTCTGAAACAATGGAATATTTAAGAGCATTACTTGGTTCATTGTAAAAATTATTAAGACGTTTGAATTACTAGCTTGCCAGCCATAAGATTCTCGCAATTTATATTGCTTTTTAGTAGTAAAAAGCCACTACCTCCTATAAAGATGCTTTTGTGGCTCGGGGCCGCTTTATTGAGGCGCGAATTATTTATTTGCAGGATATATTTCAAATCTCCGTGTACCTCTTCGTCCTGAATCCACGAAGGAATACCTGATATTTTCGCAATGCCATTTTCATCACTATCTTCACCAGGGTTTTTGAAAGCACTAATCCATCGCACAGGAAGTATAGGATCACCGTACCCATCCACGGGCTCTCCAGAGGGCACATAGGCTATTATCCTGCCACCCTCTGTCATCGCCTTTTCGATATATGAATCCGATTTTTTTGAATATGGCGTAAAAACAGAAACAACAAGGTTCCGACCTAAATTTACTGGTGTATATTTGTTAATGAAAGCTGCAGGGAAAGTTGCTAAATGTAGTAGCGGGTTACCTGTCGAATCGACTGGCCAAACAATAGATTTAGGAAGGTGTGGGCTGCCTCCAAGATAAGGAGAATTACTATCAGGAGCATTCTCAAGAAAAACAAGCTCATTAAACATCGTTATACTCCGTTAATTGCATAAGCATGGGCAAGTTGCCAAGAATCCTTCAGCTCGCTTACGTAACTCTCGAGCACGTGACGCGGGAATGCCAGATGTTCTTAATGCACCTTGCCAGACGTCCATATGACGTTTTGAAGGTAAGCCATTCGGCCCGAATTGAAACTGATCCGAGCCGCCCATGAGCTAGATGAGCTTTTCCGACTTTGAGTACGCCGGTAAGCGCAAGCAAACCCGGCGCGAGCGCTTCCTTGCCGAGATGGATCAGGTCGTGCCCTGGGTAGGCCTGCTCGGCCTGATCGAACCGTTCTACCCCAAGGCCGGTGGCGGTAGAAACCTTACCCGCTGGAAACCATGCTGCGCATTCATCTGTTGCAGAACTGGTTCTCCCAGAGTGATCCGGCCATGGAAGAGGCGCTCTACGAAATCACACCCATGTGTCAATTCGCGCGTCTGACACTGAGCGCGCCGATCCCGGAAGACACCGCGATCATGAACTTCAGTCACTTGCTGGAGAAGCATCAGCTGGCGTCTGCAATCCTCACGGTCATCAACGGTTATTTGCAGGAAAAAGGCCTGTCGCTGCGCCAGGGCACCATTCTCGACGCCACCATTATTTATGCCCCAAGCTCGACCAAGAACAAAGACGGCGAGCGCGATCCCGAGATGCATCAGACAAAGAAAGGTAACCAGTATTTCTTTTGTATAAAGGCGCACATCGGCGCTGACGTTGAGTCAGGACTGGTTCATCACGTCCATGGCACCGCCGCCAACATGGCCGATGTCATCCAAGTCGCCGAACTGCTCCACGGGGAAGAAAACACGGTCTATGCGGACGCTGGCTACACCGGTGTCGAGAAGCGTGAAGAGCACGAACATAGTAATGTGATCTGGCAAATCGCGGCTCGGCGCAGCACGTATTCCAAGCTGAACAAACGCAGCCTGCTGTATAAAGTCAAGCGCAAGATCGAGTACCGCAAAGCGCAGACACGTGCCAAGGTTGAGCATCCGTTTCGGGTTATCAAACGCCAGTTTGGTTACGTAAAAGTACGCTTTCGTGGGCTGATGAAAAACACCGCTCAGTTGACCACGTTGTTTGCGCTGTCGAACTTGTGGATGGCTCGAAAACGACTGATGGGTATGAGCGAGTTGCGCGCCTAACACGGAAAACCGGGCGAAGAACGCTCTCGACGGACGCTGCATCAGGCCCTTTTCAAAAAGTAGCGCTACGTACAGAGCAAATTACGACTTTCCGCCGCTACGCGGCTAGTTGATCGGAGGATCCCTAGAGATCGTGCAAGGTTAACGAGATACAATCGTCATCTATCGTTTAATCCAAGTTGTTTTTTAAAGAGCGATTCTTCATTTCAACTAGTTACGACATCCTAATCAGGCTGCTGGCAATCAATGCGGTAAGACAAATGGTCTCCATGTCGCATAATACGGCTAAGTATCCTCGGTAGATGGGTAAAATCCCCTTGCACAACGGACAGCTGACGTCATTACCAACTCCCGTAATCCGCTTGCCGTAGAGATAGGTCCGGGAAAAAGTTTAAGAACGACGCCGCCACGGGTGGTTGGGCCTCCGAGGCTGATGATGAATTCCATTCGTTGCAGCATTTGATTTCGAAAACTAGCTCACTACATTAGTGTAATGCGTTGCCTAATGAGGCGAGTGACAAGGATGCACTGATTCTTGGTGGATCAATTTTCTTGTGTTGTAAACATGCATCTTCGTAAGCAATTTTCTCCCCATCAGAAATAGATGAAAGATAGCTGTCAATTTCTAAAAAATCGCATTTCGCAGGAATATCAACAGAAAAAAGCGAGATGCCTTTTGTTGTTGAGCATATGCATCCTAATGCTTCAAGTTTTTTTATGATATTTTTTTTGATGACATCGTTTTCAGCAAAAACCCTGAGTGTAGAATGGCCTCCTTGGCGAACTATTTTCAAAGCTACTTTGGCTCCATTTTTTTCAGCGGTCAAAATGCAGTCGCCCTTACTGACGCCATAAATATAGTATGGTGAATTGTCAATTTCGTATACGTCTGGTTCTTTAGATATACCCCACAGCGATTCTGCTGAGACGGGTGGGTAGTTGTCTTCGTCTGGTGTGAGTTCGAAAATTATTTTGTGATAATGTTCAGACATTATTTAAGCTCTTATGGTAGGGAGTACGGTAGTCTATTTAAAATCTTATAGTTTGGCTTCAAGGAGTCAGATAAATTCCTGTTGCATCGACGACAAAGAATTTGGGTATTTTTTTCATTGTTATCGCCTCCTAAAGAGTCTGGGTGAATATGATCAAATTGCCGCTCGTTTGAAGGAGGAGTTACACCGCGTTGACTTTTTTGGCCTGGTACCACCGAGGTGAGACATTTCTCACAAGTTTCAACTCCGAATACCTCCTGATTCTCCAAGGCAACTTTTGTTTTAACTGATTTAGGAATTCTCGCCAACCCCAACGGATCAACCCATTCCACCGGATTCGGCGCATACGCATACAGGTTCAACCCACCCGCATAGCTGATCGGGTCTTTGCTGATAAACCGTCCGGCCCGTGGATCATAGTACCTATACCGATTGTAGTGCAGCCCTGTTTCGTGATCGTGGTACTGGCCCTGAAAACGAATCGGATTCTTTAGCCCTTGGC